>JAYUQJ010000419.1:0-8470 GCA_043756825.1 Betaproteobacteria bacterium
CCGTACCGACCGGTTGAGATCAGACCGTGGCCTGCACAGCCCGGCCCAACGCTGACTTGTAGCCACCCAGTGCCGTGGACAACGGCTGAGCTTGCGTTCTACGCTCGTACCCGGTGAACATGTACCCGGCATACGGTAGGCGGTCGGTCCGTGCGATACATTTCCAGCCCAGTCAGCCAATCAGCTGGGCGCCCGGCCAGCACTGATAGACCTGCCCTTTACGTGCCTGACAACCGTGCTTGAAGACCTCTCCGACGACGATTTGTTGAAGCAGTGCCGCAGCGGGCAGCAGGCTGCATGGAGCACCTTGGTGCGGCGGTTTCAACGTCTGGTTTACACCGTGGCGCACCGCGCAGGGCTGTCGCCTGAAGCCGCCGACGATGTCTTCCAGGGCACCTTCTCCCGTTTGGTGCAGCATCTGGATCGCATCGAAGACGGCTCACGCATCCGGGCCTGGCTGGTGACCACGGCGAAACGCGAAACACTGGACGCCTTGGACGCCAACAAGCGCGCGGCCGAGCGCCACCAAAGCACGACAGAAGACGACGACCTCGTCAACCAGGTGCCCGACTTGCAGCCCCTGCCCGAGGCGCTGCTGTCGGAATTGCAGCAGCACGACAGGGTGCGCGCGGCTGTCGACCGGCTGGATCCGCGCTCGAAGCAGTTTGTCGAATTGGCGTTCCTTCAGGAAGAACCCGTGCCCTACAGCGAGATTGCCCGGCGTTTGGGCATCCCGGAAGGCAGCATCGGGCCCACGCGGGCGCGTTGCCTTGCAAAATTGCGCACACTTCTCGGGCTGGAATGAGTACCGTGTATTTTCCAAGGCGCAAACCTGTCTGTCATTCAAGACCGCCATCCACTGAGCCGCTTCCATGACATCGCCCGCACTCCCGCCCATGCCGACCGATGCTGACCTCGCGTGGACGTTGTCGGCAAGTCGCGTGATGGTCGATGCACCGGAAAGCACCATCCTGCGGGCAGTCGGCCTGTGGCAGGAACGACCGGCAATGGCGGCTGCGGGGGGCGACTTGCTGCGTCGCATCCGGGCTGCGCTCACCTTCGACAGCATGTCCGGCGAAGCCATGGCCTTGGGCATTCGCTCGGCCAGTGCGGGCGCGCGGCAGTTGCTGTTCTCCGCGGAGGGTCGTGACATCGATCTGCGTATTGCGGGGCAGCCGCCCGGCAGCTTGTCGAAGTTCAGCGTGTCGGGGCAGATTTTCGGCCCGGACGTGGTGGGCCAGGCTGAGCTGAGAGCCCCCAACTACCTGGCAACGCGGGCCTGGAACGACCTGTCAGAGTTTCGCTTCGACGACGTGCCGCCGGGGGCCTGCACTCTGCTGCTCAGCAGTGCCAGCTGGCAGATCGAGCTGCCGGCCTTCGAGTTGGCGGCGGACGCATGATCTGCCATGCCCATCGATGTTCGCCTGCTCGCGCATGAGCTTTTGCTTGCCCCTGAAGGCGGCCTAGCCGAACTGCTGACTCGCCATCCCGGGCTAGTGCCCGCGGATCTGGGTTGGGCGCTCAAACACGAGTGTTACGAGGCCTGGAACTCGGAGCCGCAGCGCGCAATTCGTTGCGCCCTGCTGCTCGCTGAACTGGGCGACATGGGCCAGGACGCAGTTGTCCTGGCCTTGGCGGCCTGGACGGCCGGGATCGCGGCGCTGGCGCAGGGGCACATGGGCGACGCACTGGCGCACCTCGATGCGGCCTTCGACCGGCTCATGGCACTTCAGCTTGCGCAGCATGCGGCCGAAACCCGAATCCCCAAGATTGCGGCGTTGGCCATGTTGGGCCGGGAGGCTGAAGCGCAGGCCGAGGCCGAGTCATCGCGCCGCATGTTCATCGACAGCGGCGACCAGCGATCTGCTGGCAAGGTGGAGTTGAACTTGGGCGTGATGCTGGCGCGGCAAGATCGTCACGAGGAAGCTGCCGCCCTTTTCCGAGCGGCGGGCGTTCGCTTTGCTCGTGCAAACGAGGCCACGCAATCCATCTTCGCTGACATCGGCCTCGCCAGCGCGTTGACCTGGATGTTCGAACTGGACGAAGCCCGCTTCGTGGCCGAGCGGGCCCGTGCCCGCGCCGAAGCGCGTGGCTACAGGGTGCTGGCGGCGCATGCCCATGCGGCCATCGGGCGCATCGAATTGCACTGCGGGCAGCACACGCCGGCACTTCAGGCGCTGGCCAAGGCCAGCGCGCTGTTCCGGGCCGCCGGGGGAACCCCACAGCAACGCATTGAGGCAGACACGGCCCTGGCGGAGGCCTACGCCGCCGTCGGCTTGCTGCCGGAAGCACTGGCCGTCTTTCGCACGGTGGTTGCGCAGGCCGGCGCAGCATCGGCACTGGTTGAACAGGCGCGCGGCCTGATTGGCGAAGCCGCCGTGCAGGCGCGCATGGGCGAGACGGCCGAAGCGGTTCGGCAGCTGACTCAGGCTCGAACCCTGTTCGAGTCGTTCAACAACCACATCTCTCTCGCCTATGTCGAACTGTGCCTGGGCCAAAGCCTGTTGCAAGAACAACAGGCAGCCGCAGCCGGCCAATGCGCCCAAAGAGTCCTTGCGCAGCTCGAACAAGGGCCCCTGGCCAGTTGGTTGCTGGAGGCGCGCCTGCTCGAGGCGGCAGCGGCCGAACGATTGGGTGAAACAGCGGTGGCGCGGTCCGCATATGGCCACGTCATCCAGGCTGCTGGCCCCCTGTCGCAGATCGAGCGGCGGGCGCGGGTGGGGTTGGCGGCCGTCGAACTGCGTGACAACCGCATCGACTCCGCGCGCCAGCACCTGAACTGCGCTCTGCAGTTGATCGACGAGCAGCGTGCCGCGCTGCCTGATGACGAGTTCCGCTCTGCCATTGGCGCCGAAGCGGAGCAAGCCTGTGACCTGCTCGTGACCGCGACACTTTCCGACCCGGCGCACCGGCCCGAGGCGGTGTTGTTCAGCGTCGAACGCGGCCGGGCACGTGCCATGGCCCAAGGTGTCACACGCAGTGAGCAGGTGCCCGCCGATCGGCGGCTGACTGCGGAGTTGGGGCTGACCAGCGAACGCCTGGCGGAAGCCCTGGCCGACGACGATGCAGTACGGGCCGCTCAACTGGTGGACCGAATCCGGCGCCTGGAGGCTGAGGTGCTGGAGCAGCATCGGCGCACCGTTCTGCTGCGGTCCAGTGAAAATCCGATCCGCCCCCTCCTGGCCCCGGAAGAATGCAGCCTGGATGCGCTGCAAGCCGCACTGGGCCATGACAGCGCGCTCGTCGAGTACCACCTGGGTGCGCAGCATGCGATTGCCTGTGTCGTGACAAACGGTGCAGCCCACTGCGTTGCCATTGACACCTCGGGCCTGGACGCACGGCTGCAAGGCCTGCGCTTCCAGATCGAAGCGCTGAAGTTCGGCGCGCGCTCGCTCCACCTCCACGAGGGCCAGCTTATGCAACGCTGCAAGGTGCATCTGCAGGCCCTGCACTGCCAGCTGTGGCGCCCGGTGATGGCCCTGATTGGCGCGCGCGCTCGTGTCGTCGTCGTGCCTCACAAGGCTCTGCACTACGTGCCGTTTTGTGCATTGCACGACGGTGCCGAATGGCTGGTGCAGCGGCACGAGATCACATTGGCGCCCAGCGCAGCCGTTTGGCTGCAACTCCAGCAGCGGCCGTTGCCGCGGCTGCAGAATCTGCTGGCCGTCGGCAACGGCAATGGGCACCTGTCGCACGTGGCGATCGAGCTGGACGCCATCTCGCGCAGCTTCGGTGCGCGCGCCACGCAACTGTGCGGTGCCGAGGCCACCCAGACGGCCCTGCGCACGCTGTGCCCGACGGCAGACGTGCTGCACATCGCTTGCCATGGCAGTTTCCGTGCCGACAACCCGGCCTTTTCGTCGCTGCAACTGGCCGACGGGCCCTTCACGGTGCGAGAGGCCTCTGGACTCAAGTTGCACGCTGCGCTGGTGGTGTTGTCGGCGTGCGAAACCGCCAACAGCCGCGTCGCACCGGGAGACGAACTGCTGGGCCTGGTGCGTGGCTTCACGCTGGCTGGCGCGTCGGGGGTGATGGCGTCGCAGTGGGCGGTGGACGACACCTCCACCGCCGCACTGATGGGGTCGATGTATGCCCGGCTGGCCCGCGGGGCGGGCCCGGCCAGAGCCTTGCAAGCGGCGCAGTGCGACCTGGCAGCGACCGGGCGCCATCCCTTTTACTGGGCAGCCTTTGGCATGCACGGCCGCGGCTGACCCAATCTGTTACACCGCGCCAGGTATCAATCGCCGGTATCAAGGGTCTGTGGTTTAGAACATCGACGGAGAATAGGTATGAATTTGACTTGCACGACCTGTGCCGTACTGGCATCAGCGGCCTTGATGGCAGGGTGCGGCGGCGGTAGCGTCGAGCAGGAAGGGCGCATGACGGCGGCCAGCGCCCCTGCTGCGGCAATCGGCGTGGCTGCGGCTGACGTGGTGGTGCAGCTCCGCCCGGGCACGGACATCGAGGCCCTGGTGGCCGCACAAGGCCTGACCCTTGTGGACCGATTTGGCAGCAGACCCATTTTTCGGCTTCGCGCCCCGGCAGGGGCCAACGTCGATTCGGTGCTTGCGGCGCTGCGCCAGCACCCCGGCGTGCGCTTTGCCGAACTGAATGCGCGAAACGACGCGCCTGAGAGCCGGCGCAACAGCGCCTGGACCATTGGCGGCGACGCTGGTATCTATGCCGCGCAATGGGCGCCTCAAGCCATGCGCCTGGCCGCTGCCCACGCCAGCAGCGTGGGCGCGGGTGTCCGCGTGGCGGTGCTAGACACCGGCGCCGACCTGGCGCACCCCGCACTGGCCGGCCGATGGGCCCGCGATGCGGCCGCGCGCATCGTCGGGCGCGACTTTGTTGACGACGACACCGACCCCAGCGAAGCCGGCAGTCGGGCCGACGTGGGCCACGGCCATGGCACACACGTGTCGGGTCTGGTGGCGCTGGCAGCCCCGGGCGCGCGCATCCTGCCGGCCCGCGTGCTGGATGCTCAGGGCGTCGGCAACGCCTGGGTGCTGGCAGAAGCCATCGGCTGGGCGCTCGACCCCGATGGCAATCCAGCCACCGACGACGGTGCCCACGTCATCAACATGAGCCTGGGCTCGACGGCAAAGACCGCGCTGCTGAAAACCGTTGCCGAGCTGGCCACTTGTGAGTACGCCGACGATGACGATGACTTCAAGGACCCTGGTTTCGACGCCGACCGGGCGCGCTGCGCGGCGGGCCGAAGCGCTGTGGTGCTGGTGGCTGCCGGCAATTCGGGCACGGATACAGAAGTGCTGTACCCGGCGGCTGAAGGTGTGAAGGGCATGCTGTCCGTCGCAGCCAGCACGGCCATGCGGCAGATTGCGTCGTTTTCTAACTTCGGCAGTTGGATCGATGTGGCGGCGCCCGGCGAGCTGGTGGTCAGCACGGTGCCTGGGGGCGGATACGGCACTTGGAGCGGCACGTCGATGTCATCGCCTTTGGCCGCTGGGGTTGCAGCGCTGGTGCTGGCCACGCCCGCCAAAGACGGCGATCCGGCGCTGAGCCCGCTCCGGCAATGGCGGCCTGAGGACGTGACCAAACGGCTGACCGACCGCTCGGCCTACCTGTGCGGCACGTCGTTCCGCCAGGTGGATGCGGCTGCGGCCGTACTCGACGTGCAGGCGCCTGACATTCCCTGCCCGTGACGGGGCGATCGCAACCGTGAACCGAGTTCGCCCAACATTGCACTGCTCCTGATTCAAGTTCGTCCGCAGCGTGCGGCCGTGGTCCTTGCGGACCGCGGCCGCATTTGCTTGGCGGCTTCATCCTTGCATCCCGCACGGCTGCACAAGCAGCCGCAGGCGGCGGCTTGTGGGAAGTCAAACGGCCGTATTTTCAGACAGCCGCGGTCGTCTGTGGGCATGTCACACCCCGTTCGTTCAATCCAGGAGACCTCACATGAAGATCACCCCTATCGCACTCGCCACGCTCTTTTCTCTTTCGCTTGCTGCCTGCGGCGGCGGGGGCGGTGAAGAGGTGGTGCTCGCGCAATCCGAAGGCACTGACCGCGCCCGCGCGTTGGCCGTTACGCACAACACCACGACGCGTGTTCTCAGCTTCAGCTTCGGCCCGCAAAGCCATGATGCCAAGCTGATCGTCGGCCCCGCGATTGGCCAGGTCACCGTGTTCGGCGTCACCGGCGTACCCGACGGCACCACCTACAGCAACGTCTCTGGCATCGACTGGAGCAGCGGCGCCGGCACTCACCGGCTCGTGTTCGAGGTCAACCAGGCCGGCGACTTCGACATCAACGTGGCCACCGCCACGGGCGATACCGAGGTCGATGTGAAGTGGGTCGTTCCGCCGGGCACCACAACGGCCATCACGCCGAGCTTTGCGCTCAGCACCGGCCCGGGCATGAAGAAGGTGCAGGTTCAGCTGGAATCCTTCGGCCGCGATGTGGCGTTTGCACTGGGCACCAACTTCGGCGCTGGCCCTGCCGAGTTCAAGGGTGAGCTGCAATTCAAGCAAGGCAGTGTCAACGCCAGCGGCCGCATGGACCTGAACTTCGGCGCCGGCTTCAGCAAGGCCGAATTGCTGATCGACAGCGAAGCGCAGCACCTGAACCTGGCGCTGACGCCGCGGTTCATGAGCGAGTTGTCGGCCAAGGTGCTGTCGGACGATCCTTCTTCCTCGGCGCGTGTGGCCTTCAACCCCACCGGCGTGAGCAGTGGCAGCAAGATCGGCTTCGAGATGCTGAGCGCCGCACCCGCCATCGCGCTCGACTACGGCGTGACGGGCGGTGCGGGCATGGATGAGGTGCTGCTATCGCTGACCACGCTGCAGGCGGCCACCGTAACGTCGCGCGTCAACACCACGCTGGGCCAGGGCAACGACAAGTTCAGCCTGGCATACAAAGGCTTGCCCAGCACCACCTTTGCCCTCAGCGGTCCCATTCAGCTGGGTGGTGGTGATGACGAGGCGTTGCTGCTGGCTGAAGGCGTGGCCACGAGCACGCTGGCGCTCGATTGCGGCGAAGGCATCGACAAGGCCATTGGCTTTGCGACCTCGGTGGGCTGTGAGCTGAACTGATGCCAGCCCGGGGCGATGCGAATCGCCGGCACTGGCCTTGACTTGCGCCGTGCAATACCGCGCCACGGCCAATGCCCGTGCCCCTGCTAACCGCAGGCTGACTTCTTCGCGCGTGATTGGGCGCACCCAAGGGCTTGCAAGCAATTACGTACATGACATGTACGTGACAGCGGGTTTGCGGTGTCTGTTCGAGCAGGCAAACGCGCCGCACACCTCGCAGCTTCAGGAGCATCGCATCATGATTGAATTGATCCCACAAACTCACGACAGCCACCCCGTGGCGGCGCGCTTGCTGCGCGCGAAGCGTGCCTACACGACCCGCCGCGTGCCGCTGGCCGGCATGAGCCGGTTGCTTGTCGATGCGGGTGCCCGTCCGAGCCCAGGTGATCTGATCCTGGCCCGTGTGGAGCGGGTGGGCAAACATGCGCACCTTGAAGGTGTTGATGGCAGGCGCTCAGCCTTGTTCGTGGGCGACGAGATCGTGGTCTGTTGCGCGGCGCGCTATGCGCCTGACCAGTTCGATGCCGAGTTGCCTGTCTCGCTGGCACCGTGCCACTTGGTCGCCGGTGGTGGCGTGGCCGGTGTCGTCCGGGCCCGCCATGCGGCGGTGGGTGCGCCCACCGATATCGTTCCCATCGGGCTGGTGGCCGATGCAGCAGGGCGGGTGGCCAATCTGGCCGACCATGCGTTGGAGCCACTCGCCATGCCGACAGCGCGACGCCCCATCACCATTGCTTCGCTGGGCACGTCGATGAACGCTGGCAAGACGACGTCGGCCGCTTACCTGATTCGGGGCCTGGTACGCGCCGGCCTGCGAGTGGGCGCGGCCAAGGTCACTGGCACGGGTTCCGGTGCTTCAGGTCGGTCAGCATCAATTCCTGGTGCTGTTGTTCGTGGTGCAGGCCCAGGGTCAGCAATGCCAGTGTGTCGGGCGACGGGTCGCGGGCCAGCAGCGCCAGCACGCGCGCGTCCACGGCGGCGCGGTAGGCCAACACCTCGGCCAGCCCGGGTCGGGTGATCAGGCCGCGCTGCGGCCGGGCATGCTGCTCACCCACCGCGTGGTAGTAGCTGTTGAACAGCACGCGAAAGGCCGGGTGGTGCGGCCGGAAGCCCGGCTCGGCCGGCACCAGCACCATGGTCTCGAAGAACCAGGCGGTGTGTGCCTGGTGCCATTGGGTGGGGCTGGCGTCGGGCATGCTCTGCACCTGCGTGTCGGCCTCGCTGAGCGGCGCGGCCAGCTGCAGGCTCAGCGCGCGCACGGCCTGGAAGCGGTGGCACAGCTGGCCAGGGTTGCCTTCGGCGGACAAGGACAGGGTGGGCTAGTCTGAAGTTCCACCGCCACATGGCCGAGTTTCCGTTTCGGTTCAAGCACTTGGCTTGAATTCCGGGTTCGGATTTCTGTCTACAAGTGGATCGC
>JAYUQJ010000420.1:0-8461 GCA_043756825.1 Betaproteobacteria bacterium
CAGGTTGTCCAGCCCCATTTCGTTGCGGAACTGCTCGACGGTCTGGGTGCGGTCTTCGGGCCTGACCACCAGGGCATGGTCTACCGCCGCCAGGAAGGCCGGACTGAAGCGCCCGGCCGCCGCCTGGGCCAGCGGCACGTAGGTGTCGTTCAGCAGCCGGCCCACCGATGGCGGCGGGGTCTTGCCGATGATCGCAAAGTGCACCACGGCAGCCAGCGCGTAGACGTCGGTCCAGGGGCCCTGCTTCATGCCGGGGATCTCGGCGTACTGCTCTACCGGTGCATAGCCGGGTTTGAGGATCACCGTCAGGGCCTGCGTCATGTCGCCGATCACCCGCCGTGCGGCGCCGAAGTCCAGCAACAGCGGGCGGTTGCTGCCGGCCAGCATCATCACGTTGTCGGGTGCGATGTCGCGGTGGTAGCACTGCTCGCGGTGGATCACCGCCAGCGCTTCGGTCAGCGGGTTCAGCAGGGTGCGCAGCCAGGCCTCGGTGGGCGTGGCGCCCAGTTGCTTGAGCTGGTCCTTCAGGGTCTTGCCTTCATAAAACGGCATCACCATGTAGGCCGTGCCATTGGCTTCCCAGAAACGGTAGACCTTGACCAGCGACGGGTGGTCGAACTGGGCCAACAGGCGCGCCTCGTTGATGAAGCTCTTGCGGCCGGCCTCGAAGGTCTCGCGGTGGCGCTCGGATTTGACCTGCACCTGGCTGGCGCCAACCCGCGCCGCCAGTACCGAAGGCATGTACTCCTTCAGCGCCACGCGCCGCTGCAGCGAGTGGTCATTGGCCAGGTAGACGATGCCGAACCCGCCTTCGCCCAGCAGCGAGGTCAATTCAAACTCGCCCAGCATGGTGCCCACCGGCAGGCCATTGCCCATGTCCGACGTGGCGGGCAGGGCGGGGCCCTCGCCCGGCATCATGGTGCGGTCATGGTCGGGCGCAGCAGCCGGCCTGGCCGGCGCCGGGCCGGGCGCCATGCCGCCGAACCCGGTCAGGCCCGCGCCGGGGCTGCCCTTGGGGCGGATCACGGTACGGTCGTCGTCGTCGGCTGTCATGATGGTGATGGGGGCGATGCGCTCACATTGTGGCGCCAAGCAGGTCGGCCGCCGTGGCCGGCAGACCCTTGGAGATGCACAGGCTGGGGGACTGCTGGCCGGTGTCGCTGTACCAGTAGGCCAGGCCGCGGCTGCGTTGTTGCCACAGTGCCTGGGACTCGATGCCGATGTGCTGGTGGATGTCCAGGCCGTTGGGCAGCACCAGCATCACGGACTCACCCGGGGCCTGCGGCAGGCTGGCTGCAGCTGTTGACAGGGGCGCGATGCCCGGGCCGGCCATGCGCGCCAGTTCGCCCTCCAGACGCTCGATGGTCCAGTCGTCCTGCAGTGCGTCGGCCGCCAGTTCATCCAGCCGTCCCAGCCAGAACCACAGCGACTGCATCTGCTGCACCGACGCCGGCATGGCAATGGCCTGCACGATGGTGAACGGAAAGTAGCGGCCGACCCGATCGACCGACGGCATCAGCACCCCGGCCCAGGCCGACTGGCCGGGCTCGCCCGGCAGGGCGCCGGGCATCAGCAGGAAGCGCCGGCTCGGGCTGGCCAGGTAGGCGTCGAGCCAGGCCTCGGGGCTGCGCTCGCGCAGTTGCTGCAGGCCGCTGGCCAGCCAGGCGTCCCACCGGTCGAGAAAGGCCGGCGTGAGCCGGCGCGAGGCAAAGTCGCCCAGCGACGGCAGCTTGCCATGCCAGCCGGGCGGATCGGACGCTGGGCTTGACATGGCTCAGAGCGCGGCCGGGCAACGGAATTGTTTGACCTCTTTCATCTGGAAGGGGTTGAACACGCTGGCGGCGATCACGTCCACCTTGGCCTTCTTGCCGTCCAGGTTCAGCACCAGGCTGAATTTTTCAGGCGCCGCAGACGGCTGCACCTCATAGCGGTCGAACAGCCGGAACAGCGCCCAGGGCCCTTCGAACAAAGCCTTGGGGCCGGCATCGCCCAGGCCGGTGCTGAGCTTGATCTGCGCCGCCACGCGCTGGCTGGGCCAGCCGATGGCCACCGATTGCCCGCCACTGACCAGCTTGTTGATCTGGCCGTCCACGTCCAGCACCAATTCCTTCAGGGCCGGGTCGATCTCGGCCAGGCGCATCTCGATCTTCATCGCCGGTGTCTTGCCGCCGCTGCGGAAGAACACCTCCTTGATGCGCGCGGCCTTCTGGAACTCGGCCAGCACTGCCGCTTGTACCGGCTTGCTGCCGTCGCCCACCGGCTTGTAGGCCCAGGTGGCGGCGGCCGTGTCGACCAGGGTGGTCAGGCGTTTCTGGAAGAACTCGTCCATCAGCCCGCCGCCGCCAAAGAGCTGGCCCAGATCCTCGGGCAGCACATCGGTCTTGGACCCGCTGGCGAAGGGGTAGCGGCCGGTGATGGCCCGGTTGCAGAACTCGGCAATCGGCTTCAGATCGGTGGCCAGGCCGGCGATCTCTGCGCTGCGGCCCTGACTGGCGCCGGCGTCGGCCAGCTGCTCCAGCATGGCCCGCACCGGGCCGGGCTGCTGGCCGGCGGCGGCCTTGACCTTTTCGCCGCCGCCGCCGGGCGGTGGCGGTGACTTGCTCTTCTGGGCGGCCTCGACGGCGCTCATCTGGGCATAGAGCTCGCCAAAAAGCTTCAGGGTCTCGTCGATCGGCGCCGGGTTGCCGCTGACCTGGCGGTGAATCGCCTTGAAGTGATCGTCCACCATGCGCTCGAGCGGCCCGCCGGCACCGCCTGCGGCCACCGGCGCCGCCCCAGCCAGCTTGGCGGCATCTTCCTTGGCCTGGGCGGCCAGCTTGTCCAGCGCATTCGCCGCCGCCGGGTCGGGCACCAGACGGGTCTCGGCGGTGACGCCGCGCAGGAAGGCGGCCAGCGGTGAATCCACCGCCGACAGGGTGCGCGCCACCGCAATGCTGCGCTCCAGCCCGGCCAGCTTGACCAGCTTGACATCGGCCAGCAGCGCGTCCCAGGTCTTGATGTAGTCCTCGTAGTAGAGGCGGCGCACCTTGTCGATCACGCCACCGCCCAGGGCCAGGTCCTTGAGGCGGCCGGGGTCGGGCTTGACGCCCAGCACCCACGATTCCTCGCGTGCCAGCTGTGCGGTGACTTTCTGCACCGAGGTCTTGATCAGCCTGTCGTGGCCCTGCTTGGTGTAGAGGCCGGACACGCCTTTGCTCAGCGGCTCTTTGCTGGCGCGCTCGAAGACCTGCGCCGCGTTCGGCCCGGCGGCGCCGGCCACCGTGAAATCGGGCACGTCACCCGGCCGGAACTGGCGCTTGATGCGGCTGTAGACCCGGTATTCCAGCGGGTAGGACACCAACATCTCGCGCACCCCGGCCACCAGGGCATCGTCCTTGGCCAGGGCCGCGCGCGGCGGGCCCAGGGCCAGCATGGCATCGAGATGGGCGTCGAGCGCGCTGCGTTGCTCGGGCGCCATGCGGGCGTACTGGTTGTCCCAGTCCAGGCCGATCCAGGCGCGCAGGGTCGGCGCGTCGAACTGGTCGGGCGTGTGCAGCATCAGGTAAGCCTTGAGTGCCTCGTAGGCGTTCTCGAGGTTGTCCTTGCTGGCCGCACGCAGGCGCTCTTCGAGCCGGCGCGAGACCCGCGGCATCAGCGCCTTCTCGAGCAACCGGGTGTAGGTCAGCTGGGCGGCGGCATCGAGCTTGTCGCCCTGGTACAGGCCCAGGCCGTTGAGCAGGGGCGGAGCGTCCAGTGCAAAGGCCTCGGTGCGGGCGGCATCGTGCACCTGTGTAAGTACCAGCGGCAAGGGTGAAACGTCGGCACTGGACGGTGGCGGCAGTGCCTCGACCGCAGCCTTCAGTGCCGGCAGGCGCTCGGCCACCTGGGCCGCGTGGTCAAGGTTGCGGGCGCGGCTGACCGCCCAGCCCACCAGCACGGCCACACTGGCCACGCCGATGGTGGCCATCACGCCGCTGCGCAGCAGCTGGCGGCGGCGCTCGGCCGCCGGGTCGGTGCGGCCTAGGCCGCGCTCGGCAAACACCACCTCGCGCAGCAGCTTGTGCAAGAAAAAGCTCTTGCCCTTGCCGCCCGGGGCGGCGGTGGCCCGCGCGTCGATGCCGAAAGACCGGCCCAGCGAGCCCATCACCCGGTCGATCGGCGAGCCCTCCTGGGTGCCACTGGTGAAGTAGACGCCGCGCACCTGGGGCGCGGTCTCGAGCGATCCGCCACCTTCGAATACCTTGCGCAAAAAGTCGCCCAACACCGCCTGCAGCGCGGCAAATTCTTGCGGGAAGGCGAACATCGCACTGCGCTTGAGCACGTCGCGCTCGCCTTCCAGCCGGTCTATCAGCTGTTCGACCAGGCGCTTCTGCAGCTGCTGGTAGAGCGTGGCAAAGCCCGGCAGGGGGTCGGCCGCGGTGGCGGCGTCGGCCGCAAAGGTGAAGCCCCAGACCTGGTCGCGATCGTCCTTGTTGAGCGCCTCGAAGCTTTCATTGAAGCCGCCGATCAGGTCGGACTTGGTCACCAGCACATACACCGGGGCGCGCACGCCCAGCTTGGCATGCAGCTCCTGCAGGCGGGCGCGCAGCTTGGCGGCATGCTCGGCCCGTTCGGTCGGCCCCTGTTGCAGCAGATCCTGGATATTGACCGTGAGCAGCACCCCGTTGATGGGCTGGCGCGGCCGGGTCTTCTTGAGCAGGGCCAGGAAGTTGTCCCAGGCGCTGGCGTCCACGTCGCGGTCGCTTTCCTGGGTGGCGTAGCGGCCGGCGGTGTCCACCAGCACCGCGTCCTGGGTGAACCACCATTCGCAATTGCGGGTGCCGCCCACGCCCTGCACCGACCCCTTGGCCGCATCGCCCAGCAAGAACTGCAGGCCGGCGTTCATCAGTGCGGTGGTCTTGCCCGAGCCCGGCGCGCCGATGAAGATATACCAGGGCAACTCGTACAGGTACTGGCCGCCGCCCATCCAGGACTTGCCACCGCCGCTGGCCTTGAGCCGCTGCACCGCGTCGTCGAATCGCTGGGCCAGCAACTGGGCCTCCTTGTCGCTGGCCGACGGGCCGCTGGCCATGCCCGCCAGCAAGGCGGTGTTGGTCTTGCGGCGCTGCCAGGCGGCCCAGGCCAGGCGGGCGATCCACAGGCCCCACATCAGCAGCAGCACCGCCACCCGCACCCAGACCGGGTCGAGCGGGCGAGTCGCGCCGATGGCCACCAGCGGCCCGATCCACCAGACCACTGCCGACAGGGCCAGCAGCCCGATCGAGCCGATCACCACCGGGCTCGTCAACCATTGCAGAAAACGCTTCATCGATGCCATCCGTCCGGGTCTTGGGGGCTCAGCTTTGCGCGGCTGCGGTCAACAGAATCTCGACCCGCCGATTGCGGGCGCGACCTTCGGGACTGCCGTTATCGGCCACCGGCTCGGTCTCGGCTCGGCCTTCGGCGGTCAGGCGGTCGGGCTTGACCGTGGTGGCCAGCAATTTGCGCGCGCTCTCGGCGCGCTCCTTCGACAGGTGCCAGTTGGACGGGAAGCGCAGCGACCGTATCGGCTGGTTGTCGGTATGCCCGCTCACCAGCACATGGCCTGGCACCTGGTTCAGCGCCGCCGCCACCCGCCCGAACAGGGCTTGGGCGCGGTTGGCCACCTCGGCGCTGCCGGGGTCGAACAGGGTGTCGCCCAGCACCGTGATGGTGGATCGGTCGGCCAGGTCCTTGACCTGCACCAGGCCGGCGGCGATATCGGGTTGCAGCAACTGGGCCAGGCGCGGCGGGGCCGGCGTGCTGGGCGGTGGCGGCGGGGCCACCTTGGCGGCCTTGGCGTCCAGGCCCTGCAAGGTGCTGAAGGTGGCATCGGTCTGGATGTTCAGGCCGAAACGCAGCGCCACGAACACCAGCACCAGCAGCAGGGCCGCCGCCGCTGCGATCACCCACAAGGGTATGCCGTCGCGCAGTCGCAATGGCGCCGCACTGATGCCCACCCATTGGGTAGACAAGGATTTCTCGGCCGGGCCCGCCAAGCCGCGCAACATCTGCGCCAGCCGACCGCGCAGGTCATCGAGCTGCGCCCGGCCGTTGTCCAACACCCGGTAGCGGCCCTCGAAGCCGAGCGACAAGGCGATGTAGACCAGCTCCAGCAGGTTGCGGTGCTGGGTCGGGTTCTCGGCCAGGCGGGTCAGCAACTGGAAGACCTTTTCGCCGCCCCAGCCTTCGTTGTGAAACTGCACCAGCAGGCTTTGTGCCGACCAGGCGCCCGAGCTGCCCCAGGGCGTGTTGGCTGCGGCTTCGTCTAGCAAGGTGCACAGCACATAGCGAGCGGCCACGACCTGGTCATTGGGCAGGCCCTGGGCGCGCGCGCCGGCCTCGAAGCGGCGCACCGAGTCGGCCAGCGAATCGCGCAGCGCCGCCGGGTTGGGGTGGCGCACCATGGCGCGCAGGCGCGGGGCCGCTGCCAGCAGGGGCGCAGCGGCCTGCACCAGCGGGTTCAGGCTGGCGAACGGCGGCAGATCACTGCCATCGAACGCGGCACCGGCCGGCGCCGGCGCCGGAGCCGGTGCAGGGGCGCCCCATCCCGGGTTGGCCGACGCGGGCGCCGGCGCGCCGGCCGCGTCGGGCGGGCGCGGGCCGCGACCCGCACTCGGCTTGATGATGGTTCGATCGGACTCGAAAGCCGCGAAGGGGTTGGCTGGGGGGTCTTGGTCGCTCATCGTCCACCTTCAATCGCGCAAATCAGCCACGGATCGCCCAGAACTCCAGCGACAGCCCCGGAAAGTCTCCGGCAATGTGCATCGCTAGGCCACCCGAGGTCTCCAATTGCTTCCACAACTCGTTGCCCCGGGTGTCCAGCTCGAAATAGGTGAACCCCGCGTGGAACGGGATCTGCCGGGGCGCCACTGGCATGGCACGCAGCCCGATGCCCGGCAGCTGTGCCTGCACCAGCTCGCGCAGCCGCTCGGCCGGGCAGATCTTGACCTGGGTAGGAAAGCGCGCGCGCAGCACCTCGCCCGGCATCTGCGCGTTGACGGCCAGCACGAAGCTGGCGCTGCGCTGCAGCTCGATGTCGCCGATGATCGCCACGCGCACGCCATGCGCCCGCAACTGCAGGTCGATCGGAATCGCGGTCTGCTCCAGCACCATCGACAGTGATTGGCGCAGGTCGGCCATCACCGCGCGGAAGCAGCTGGCCAGGTCATCGTGGCGGTACTCGGGGTAGGCCACCGGGCGGCGTTGGTCACGAAAGGTCGACAGCTCGCCGGCCAGGCCCAGCAGCAGGTCGTAAAGCCGCTCGGGATGCAGCACCGGCAGGCGTTGCAGGTGGGCGAACAGCGGCTGGAAGCGGTTGACCACCTGCAGCAGCAGAAAGTCGGTGATCTCGCCCACCCCCGATCGGCCGGGCTGCGCGATGCGCATGCCCAGGGCCTCGCCGCGTTGATGCAGCATGCCGTGCACCTCGCGCAGATAGCCGTCGAGCACGGCGTGAGCAGTGGCATGCAACATCGGCGCCACGTAGCCACTGTCCAGGCTGACGCGACCATCGGCGCGGCGCTCGACGATGCGGGCTACGCCCACCGTGGTGTAGCCCTCGTTGGCATCGCGCGCCAGCATCAGGCGCAAGTTGAGCCGGCCGATCTGCAAAGGGGCCTCGCGCAGGCTGGTGGCGTGGCTGTCGGCCACCTCGATATTGCTGGCCCGGTAGCGCGGTGGCATCGACGTCTCGCCGGCCTCGACATCGCTTTCGGCCACACCCGGGCGGGTCATCGCCACGGCCAGCACCAGCACCTGGTCGCGCGCGTCGGTGGGCACCTCGAAAGCGGGCGGCGCGGGATCGTCGACCGGTACTGAAAAAACCTGCCCGTCGGGCAGGACGCCGCGCGCGTTGTTGACAACGATGCGACCCTGCAGCAGGGCAGCATCATCCACCTGCAGGGCCACGAACCCCCAAGGCCAGGGCACGGTGGACGACAGGCGTCCCTCCAATTGCCTGCCGATGTATCGATCCTGCTGCTGGAAATGTTGTGGCTGGAGGAACATCCCCTCGGTCCACATCACTTTGTTGTGCCAAGTCATCGGGGCGCGGTTCCTGGGGCGTTCGGAGCGGTGGGGTGTGAGGTACCGTGGGGAGCGGCACGATTTTGGGCTTGATGCACCGCAGCCCGGCGAATTTTGGTGCGGGCCAGCAGCGCGCTGCAACACGACCGCGCCCGGCTGCACGATACACGCGCCTACCCAAGAAGTCACCCTGATGCCGACCCGTGAAAAGTCCCCAGGCTTGGGGATGTTGCAGAAAGCAACTTGACGCTAATATGCAAGCCTGCAAAACAGGCGGGGTCCGCTATCTGCCTGATCTGAGCCACAGCGCGGGCGGTGACCCGCACGGGTGTCGAGCAAAACCATACCGAGGGTGGCGGGCGTCGGTAGTCAAGTCATAGAGGTGCTTCCATGACACGTTTCATCAAACCCTTCAAGGCCACCTTGTTGCTGGCGG
>JAYUQJ010000421.1:0-8425 GCA_043756825.1 Betaproteobacteria bacterium
TCGTGCAGCTGCGCCAGTCCATACAGGCCCGTCACGAAACCGGCCTCGGCAGCGCGCGTCATCAGCCGCAGCGCCTCTTTGCTGCTGGCATTCGGCAACTCGCCGCGCAGGTGCATCACCGCGAGGTTGTAGTCCGCGGCCGCCAGGCCTTCGCGTCCGAGGCGACCGAAGGCGGAGCGGGCCGTGACCAGGTCGCCGCGCTCGTACGCCGCGACGGCGTCCTCGATGCGGGGGCCGGCAGCGC
Organism: Betaproteobacteria bacterium; assembly: GCA_043756825.1. GTDB lineage: Bacteria > Pseudomonadota > Gammaproteobacteria > Burkholderiales > Burkholderiaceae_C > Pseudaquabacterium. The sequence continues at coordinate 245 of JAYUQJ010000421.1, forward strand.
TGGCCTGCACGGCCGTCAAGCCCCCCAAGATCGCTGCCAGAACCTGTGCGCGCATGTGCCCTCCGTCGAAGATCGACCGACGATACGCCAGCCGCTTGCGTGCGTCGCGCGCAAGCGTCAATTCCTTGCAGATCGCTCGCCGTGCGAGACTGGCGCCGCATGCAGATCAAGCGACTGGGCCGCTGCGATTGGGCCACCACTGCCCAAGCGATGCAGGCCTTCACCGAGGCCCGCAACACCGACACGCCCGACGAGTTGTGGCTGGCCGAACACGCGCCGGTGTTCACGCTCGGCGTGGCCGGGCGCGCCGAGCATGTGCACGACGCGGGCGGCATTCCGGTGCGGCCGAGCAACCGCGGCGGTCAGGTGACCTACCACGGGCCGGGTCAGGTCTTGGCGTACCCCTTGGTCGACCTCCAGCGCCACGGCATCTACGTCAAGGAGTACGTCTTTCGCCTGGAGTCCGCGGTGCTCGGATTCCTGCAAGCGCAGGGCATCACGGGCCACCGGGTTGCCGGCGCGCCCGGCGTCTACGTGCGCGAGGACGACCCGTTTTCGCATGCCATCCGGCTTGGGCCGGCGGAACCGAAGCGGCCTTTCCAGGGTCTGGCGAAGGTTGCCGCGCTGGGCATCAAGGTCAGCCGCCATCGGGCCTACCACGGGCTGTCGTTGAATGTGGCGATGGACCTGACACCCTTCGACCGCATCGACCCTTGCGGTTACCCGGGCCTGCGGACCGTCGATCTGGCTAGACTCGGCGTCACCCTCCACTGGGCCGAGGCTGCCGAGCAACTGGCCGCGCGCCTGGCCAACCAGTTCGTTCGATGAACCACGACACGCCGACCTACGACCCGAGCGCCAAGCAGAAGGCGCAGGCCAAGACCTCGCGCATTCCGATCAAGATCGTGCCGGCGGAGGTGCTGAAGAAGCCCGACTGGATCCGCGTGAAGGCGGGCTCGCCGAGCACGCGCTTCTACGAGATCAAGCAGATCCTGCGCGAGAACCGGCTCAACACGGTCTGTGAGGAGGCGAGCTGTCCGAACATTGGCGAATGCTTTGGCAAGGGCACCGCCACGTTCATGATCATGGGCGACAAGTGCACCCGGCGCTGCCCCTTCTGCGATGTCGGCCACGGCCGGCCCGACCCCTTGGACGCCAACGAGCCGGCCAATCTGGCCAAAACCATCGCCGCCCTGCGGCTCAAGTACGTGGTGATCACCAGCGTCGACCGTGATGACCTGCGCGACGGCGGTGCGGCCCATTTCGTCGATTGCATCCGCCAGGTGCGCGAGCAGTCACCGGCCACCCGCATCGAGATCCTGGTGCCCGACTTTCGCGGCCGCGACGACCGCGCACTGGACATCCTGAAGACCGCGCCGCCCGATGTGATGAACCACAACCTCGAGACCGCCCCCCGCCTGTACAAGGAGGCCAGGCCGGGCAGTGACTACGCCTTCAGCCTGAACTTGCTGAAGAAGTTCAAGGCACTGCACCCCGACGTGCCCACCAAGAGCGGTTTGATGGTGGGCCTGGGCGAGACCGACGAGGAGATCCTGGCAGTGATGCGCGACATGCGCGACCATGGCATCGACATGCTGACCATCGGCCAGTACCTGGCGCCCTCGGGCCACCACCTGCCGGTCAGGCGCTACGTGCATCCCGACACCTTCAGGATGTTCGGCGCCGAGGCACGGGCCATGGGGTTTGCCCAGGCCACCGTCGGCGCAATGGTGCGTAGCAGCTACCACGCCGACCAGCAGGCCGCCGGCGCGGGCGTCGGGGCTTGAGGCGCAGGGGCTGAGAGCGCCGCCCGACCGACGCCCTGGGTCGAAGGTGGCCAAGCCACATCCGCCCATGCCACCGGGCCTGACCTGGGCGATCAGGCTTCGGCCAGCAAGCGCTCGACCAGGATGTTCAGGGCTGCGAAGTCTGGCGCACCCACGTAGCGCTTGACGATCTCGCCGCGCTTGTTGATCAAAAAAGTGGTGGGTGTGAGCTGTACCTGGCCGAAGCTGCGTGCAATCGCGCCGGTGTTGTCGATGGCCACGCCAAAGGGCAGCTTGCGGGTTTCGGCAAAACTGGCCACATAGGCGGGCGGGTCGTAGCTCATGGCCACCGCAAGGGTCTGGTAGCCGCGGCTCTTGTACTTCTCGAAAGTGGCCATGAGCTGCGGCATTTCTGCCACGCAGGTACTGCAACTGGTGGCCCAGAAGTTCACCAGCACCACCTGTCCCTTGAACTGCGCGCTGCTCACCTGCCGGCCGTCGAGCAGCGTGTACTGCACTGCGGGAGCCATGGTGGGGGCCTGGCCGCCGCTCACCGCCAGCCAGGCGCCCACGGCAATGGCCAGGCCCAGCACAGCGGTGGCAAGATGGCGGCGCGATAGAGACATGAGGAGACCTTGATGAAGAGACGCGATCTTACGGCGCTGCTGGCCGCAGGCGCGGCCGGGCAGTGGGACCCCGCCTGGGCCCAGGGATTCACTTCATCCGAGGCCACCAGCGGTATCCGCAGTGCGCTGGAGCGTGGCGTGCTGGCGGCCATCGGGTCGCTGGGTCGGGTGGACGGGTTTCTGGGCAACCCCAAGGTACGCATCCCATTGCCGGGTGTCCTGGCCGACGCCGCCAGGCTGCTCAAGGCAAGCGGCCAGCAGCGGGGGGTGGATGAGTTGGTCACCGCGATGAACCGCGCCGCCGAAGCCGCCGTGCCCGAGGCCAAGAGCCTGCTGATTGGTGCGGCCAAATCGGTCAGCGTCGACGACGCGCTGCGCATCGTTCGTGGTGGCGACCAATCCGTCACCGCCTACTTTGCCGGCGCGACCCGGGCGCCGTTGACCCTGAAGTTTCTGCCCATCGTTACCCGGGCCACCGAGCGGGTGGCGCTGGCCGACAAGTTCAATGCGCTAGCGGGCCAGGCGGCCAAACTGGGGCTTCTCAAGGGCGAGGAGGCCAATATCGAGCGCTATGTCACGGGCAAGTCGCTGGACGGCCTGTACCAGTTGATCGGCGAGGAGGAACGCAACATCCGCCGCGACCCGGTGGGCACGGGCAGTGCCCTTCTTCGCAAAGTGTTCGGCGCCTGAGCCGGCACCCAGCCGGTGCCGGCGCTGCGCAGGGCTCTGTCACCGCGCTGACGCATGCCGGGTATCCAGGATCCGGATAATCTCGTGATGTTTCCCACTTTCTCGCGCCGCCGGTCCGGGCCGGCACAGCGCGGGGCTGGCCAGACCGCCGCCAGCCGGGCCGTTCAGCTCTCAGCCCTGCTGGCGGCGGCTTGTTCTCCCGTGCTGGACTGGCGCCAGGTGCGACCAGAAGGCTGGGGCCTTGCCGCCTTGATGCCCTGCCGGCCCGCCCAGCAGCAAAGGCAGGTGGTCTTGGCGGGCAAGTCGGCGGCGCTCAGCTTGTGGGTCTGCAGCACCGGCGGTCACACCTTTGCGCTGGCATCGGTGGAGGTGGACGAACCGGCCCGTATCGGCCCGGTGCTGCAGGCCCTGGCGGCTGCAGCCCAGGCCAATGTGCAGGGACAGGTGCTGGAGCAGCGGGCGGCCAGCGTCTTCGGCATGACGCCGCATCCGGCGGCCTTGCGCCTGCAGCTGTCTGGCCGCATGCCCGATGGCCGAGCGGTGCAGGAGCAGGTGCAGGTCTTCAGCCATGGCTTGCGCGTATTCCAGGCCGTTGCCCTGGGCTCCAACCTGGGCCCGGCCCAGGCCGCGCCCTTCTTCGACGCCATCGAGATCGTCAAGTGATCGCGTCTCAGTCAATGGGACGGGCGCAGATGGCCGGGGTTTTTGCCGTATTTGCCTTCGCTTACTTCTTCTCAGCCCTGGTGCGCGCGGTCACGGCGACCCTGGCGCCGGTCTTCAGTTCCGAGCTGGGCCTGGCCTCGGCTCAATTGGGCTTGTTGGCAGGCGCTTATTTCCTGGGCTTCTCGGTGATGCAATTGCCGCTGGGCAGTGCCCTGGACCGTTGGGGCGCCAAGCGGGTGTTGATGGCCCACCTGCTGGTGGCCGTGGCGGGCTGCCTGGCCTTTGCCGCTGCCGGCAGCCTGCCGCAATTGCTGCTGGCGCGCTTTTTGATCGGCGTGGGTGTCGCGGCCTGTTTGATGGCGCCGCTCACCTGCTTCCGGCACCTGTATTCGCATGCCTTGCAGCTGCGCGCCAATTCATGGATGTTGATGACAGGGTCGCTGGGCATGCTGGCCTCCACCTTGCCCGTGCAGTGGCTATTGCCCGTGATCGGCTGGCGTGGCTTGTTTGCAGTGGTGGCGGCCTTGCTGGCACTGTCCCTGTTGTTGATCTGGCGCTTCGTTCCGGCCGACGTGGCCCGTCCTGCGGCGGACTCGGCGCTGGTCGGCGGCTACCGGCGGGTCTTCAGGCACCCGGCCTTTGTACGCATGGCGCCGATGGGATTTTTTGTCTACGGCGGCATGGTGGCAATGCAATCGCTGTGGATCGGCCCCTGGCTGACCCAGGTCGCTGGCCACAGCGCTGCCGAAGCCGCGCGCGGCCTGTTCATCGTCAACCTGTCGATGCTGGGGGCTTTTTTCAGCTGGGGTCTGCTGATGCCGCGCTTGATCCGCAGCGGCTGGGCCGGCGAGCGCCTGATCGCCTGGGCCTGGTGGCCGGGGGTGCTCTGCCTGGCCTGGATCGTCTGGCAGGGCGCTGCCGCTGGCCCGGGCTGGTGGGCTCTGTGGTGCGTGCTGACCAGCGTGGTCTCGCTCAGTCAGCCGGCCGTCGGCCAGGCCTTTCCTGCAGCCCTGGCCGGGCGTGCCCTGTCGGCCTTCAACCTGGTGATCTTCGCCGGCGTGTTCATCCTGCAGTGGGGCATAGGCCTGGGTATCGACGCGCTCCAGGCGCGCGGCGCGAGTGTGCTCGACGCCTACCGCTGGGCCTTTGGCGGATTCCTGCTGGCCTGCCTGGGGTCTTTTGTCTGGCGCCAGGCCTGGCAGGCGCCGGGGCAGGTCGAAGCCGACGCGGCGGCCGGCAGATAATCGGTAGATGTTGCGGCAATACCCATGATCGGCCTGTTCATCATCGCCCACGCCCCGCTGGCCAGCGCCTTGCGCGCAGCGTCCGCCCACACCTACCCTGAAGCCAGTGCCACGGTCGTCGCCTACGACGTGCCGCCGGGTGCCCAGGTCGAGGACTATGAGCATCAAGCCGCCCAGTTGCTAGACGCCATGGCGTGCGCCGAGGTGCTGATACTGACCGATGTCTTCGGTGCAACGCCGTGCAACATCGCAAAGCAACTGGCCAACCGGCCGGGCGTGCGCGCCGTGGCAGGGGTCAGCGTGCCGATGCTGTGGCGGGCGCTCAATTACCGCGATCGCCCGGTCGAGGATCTGGTGACGATCGCCATTGCCGGCGCCACCCAAGGCGCCATGCAGGTGGTGTCCCACGGGCCTCAAAACCAGTCTCGTCAACGTCCAGGCAATGATCCAGTCGACCGTAACCATCAGCAATAAACTGGGCCTGCATGCCCGGGCGTCGGCCAAGCTCACCAAGCTGGCCGGCAGTTTCAGCAGCGAAGTTCACCTGTCTCGCAACGGCCGCCGGATCAATGCCAAGAGCATCATGGGCGTGATGATGCTGGCCGCCGGCCTGGGCAGCGAGATCCTGATCGAGGCCGAAGGCGTCGACGAGCAAGCGGCCTTGCAGGCCCTGCTGGCCTTGATCAACGACAAGTTCGGCGAAGGCCAGTAGCGCTTTTCAGCGCTGCCTCGGGGCGCCCGCTGGCTGACCGGCTTTCGATCACGACCGTTGATCGCACCAAGAGGCCCGCCGGGCCAGTGTGAAAGTTCGGCACGGCCCAGGCAGCTTCTACTGATAGCGCGCCAAATGGGCGGCCACCGGATTTGCGCTGCTACAGTGGGCGATGAGCCCCGGCACCGCAGGGGCTGACGCAGAAAAGTGCCCCGTCAGGAGCCCGTCCCATGAGCATTCAGATGTTTGGTCTGCCGGTCTCTCGGGGTGTGGCCATTGGGCGGGCGGTGATGGTCGCCGCAAGCCGCGTCGACGTGGCCCACTATTTCATCGATCCCGGGCAGGCCGCCGCCGAGGTCGATCGTCTGCGCCACGCCCGCGACACGGTGGTATCCGAGCTCACCGCGCTGAAGCGAGATTTGCCTGGTGACGCGCCCACCGAACTGGCCGCGCTGCTGGATGTTCACTTGATGCTGCTGCACGACCCGATGCTGGCCGAGGCCGCCCGCCATTGGATCGAAGTGCGCCACTACAACGCCGAGTGGGCGGTCAGCGCGCAGACCGAGGTGCTGGTGCGTCAGTTCGATGAAATGGAGGACGAATACCTGCGCGAACGAAAGGCCGACATCGAGCAAGTCACCGAACGCGTCTTGCGCGCCCTGGCCAAGGAAGAGGCGCTATTGCCACAGGTAGCGCGCAGTCGGCAGTTCGACAGCGAGGACCCGCTGGTGCTGGTGGCCAACGACATCGCGCCGGCTGACATGCTGCAGTTCCGCGGCAGCGTTTTCAAGGGTTTTGTCACCGATGTGGGCGGCCGCACCTCGCACACGGCCATCGTCGCGCGCAGCCTAGACATTCCGGCCATCGTCGGTGCGCGTGAGGCCAGCCGCCTGGTGCGGCAGGACGATTGGCTGATCATCGATGGCGACAGTGGCGTGGTCGTCGTCAACCCCAGCCCCATCGTGCTGGAGGAGTACCGTTTCCGCCAACAGCAAAGCGAGCTCGAGCGCGCGCGCCTGCACCGGCTGCGCCACAAACCTTCGGTGACGCTGGACGGGCAGTCGATCGAGTTGCTGGCCAATATCGAATTGCCCGCCGACGCCGAGAACGCGCTGGCTTCGGGGGCGGTCGGCATCGGATTGTTCCGCAGCGAGTTTCTTTTCATGAACCGCAACGGCAGCCTGCCCGACGAAGACGAGCAGTTCGAGGCCTACCGCGCCGCCGTCGAGGCCATGCAGGGATTGCCAGTGACCATCCGCACCGTGGACGTGGGCGCCGACAAGCCGCTCGAGCGAATGGCCTCGCATGAGCACGCGCTCAACCCGGCACTTGGGCTGCGAGCGATCCGCTGGTGCTTGTCCGAGCCGGCCATGTTCCGTCAGCAACTGCGTGCCATCCTGCGGGCCAGCGCATACGGCAAGGTACAGGTACTGATCCCGATGGTGGCTCATCGCAACGAAATACTGGCCACCCTGGACGCACTGGCGCGCGCCCGACAGCAACTCAGCGATGCCGGCATTGCCTACACCGACATCAAGGTCGGTGCGATGGTCGAGATCCCCGCAGCCGCCATGACCATGCCGATGCTGCTGCGTCACTTCGATTTCGTGTCGATCGGGACCAATGATTTGATTCAGTACACCTTGGCCATCGACCGCGCCGACGAAGCGGTCGCCCACCTCTACGACCCTTGGCATCCTGCCGTGCTCGGGCTGATCGCCAATGTGGTCGCCGCAGCCAATGCCGCCGGCAAGCATGTCAGCGTGTGCGGGGAAATGGCTGGCGATGTGGCTTTCACCGAACTGCTGCTGGGCCTGGGCTTGCGCAGCCTGTCGATGCATCCCAATCAGTTGTCAGCGGTCAAGCAGCGCGTTCTGCGCGCAGACACCGCCAGACTTGCCACACTGGCGCAAGACGCAGTGGCCTCCGATGATCCGGCCAGTGCCTGGCAGCTTGCACTGACCAAGTTTGCGCAACGCCCGAATCCGCACTGACGAGCCACACAGGGCAGCCCATTACCCGGGCCCAGTGACCCAATTGGCAAGCTGGCGCACCAGCGTGCACCTGCAGGCGAAGACAGCCCGGCAAACGTTGCTACACTAGAGGGCTGCGCTGAAAGAACCACCTCTTGAAGAGGCGATCAAAACGACGTGGTGGACGTGGACAGGCAGCGAAAGCGGCAGGCACAGCAGAAAAAAAGCTAGGCGCAAGACTCACAACGCGACGGCTCTGTGCCAGAATCCAAGGCTCGACGCAAACGGTGTGGACCGAAACAAGTCTGCAAAGCGATCGAAGAAACAAAGCAGTTGACAGGGTTATGTGGTTGGTTCATAATCCCATCTCTTTGCCGCGCAGTGGTAGCAGGCAAAAGCCGAAAGGCAAGCTCTTTAACAACAAACAGCCGATAAGCGTGGGCGTTGGAAGGCGAGTACTTGGTGTTGAGAGACACCGAGTCCTATGGACTTTAAACGCTCACTGAA
>JAYUQJ010000422.1:0-3095 GCA_043756825.1 Betaproteobacteria bacterium
TGCAGGGCCTGGCCAGCGCCGAGATACGCGTGGCCGCACCCACCATCGTGGGCAACGAAGAGCACCGCTTCCTGGTGCTGGACCAATTGCGCGAGCTGCGGGTCGAGCCCGCTGCGGCCCTGCTCGAGCCGGCCGGGCGCAACACCGCGCCGGCGCTCACGCTGGCGGCACTGGCGGCGCTGCAGTCCGGCCACGACCCGGTGCTGGTGGTGATCTCGTCCGACCAGACGGTCACCGACGAGGCCGCCTTCACCCTGGCGGTGCAGCGCGCGGTGGCGGTGGCCGCGGGCGGCGCGATCGCCATCCTGGGCATCACCCCCGACCGGCCCGAAACCGGCTACGGCTATATCCAGACCCGCAGCACGGCGGATGACGGCGTGCCGCAAGTGGCCAAGTTCGTCGAGAAACCCGACGCCGCCACCGCAGCGGCCTACCTGGCCGAAGGGGGCTATTTCTGGAATGCCGGCATGTTCGTGCTGCAGGCCTCGGTCTGGATGGCCGCGCTCGACCGCTTCCGGCCCGACATCGCCGCCGCCACGCGCGCCGCCTGGGCCGCGCGCAGCACCGACGCCAAGTTCGTGCGCCCGGGCACGGCCGAGTTCCTGGCCGTGCCCAGCGAATCGGTGGACTATGCGGTGATGGAGCGATGCCCCGGCAGCGCCTTCGACATCCGCATGGTGGCGCTGGACGCCGGCTGGAACGACCTGGGCGCCTGGGAGGCCGTCTGGCAGGTGGCCGCCAAGGACGCGCGGGGCAACGCCAGCGTGGGCGACACCATCGTCAAGGACAGCAGCAACACCCTGGTGCATGCCAGCAGCCGCCTGGTCAGCGCGGTGGGCCTGGACAATGTGGTGGTGATCGAAACCGCCGACGCGGTGCTGGTGGCCAGCCGCGAGCGCAGCCAGGACGTCAAGCTGATCGTCAACCAGCTGGCAGCCCAGGGCCGCGACGAGCAGACCCTGCACCGCAAGGTGCACCGGCCCTGGGGCTGGTACGACAGCATCGACCACGGGCCGCGGCACCAGGTCAAGCGCATCATGGTCAAGCCCGGCGCCAGCCTCAGCCTGCAGATGCACCACCACCGGGCCGAGCACTGGATCGTCGTCAGTGGTACCGCCGAGGTGACCAACGGCGACAAGGTCATCCTGCTGGCCGAGAACCAGAGCACCTACATCCCGCTGGGCCAGACCCACCGCCTGGCCAACCCGGGCAAGGTGCCGCTGGAGATCATCGAGGTGCAGTCGGGCAGCTACCTGGGCGAGGACGACATCGTGCGCTTCGAAGACACCTACGGAAGGTCTTGAGCCATGACGATCCTGGTCACCGGCGGCGCCGGCTTCATCGGCAGCAACTTCGTGGTCGACTGGTTCAAGAGCCGCAGCGAGCCCATCGTCAACCTCGACGCACTCACCTATGCCGGCAACCTGGCCAACCTGGCCGGCTTGCAGGGCGACGCGCGCCACCATTTCGTCAAGGGCGACATCACCGACCGCGCACTGCTCGACCCCCTGCTGGCCACCCACCGCCCGCGGGCCATCGTGCACTTTGCCGCCGAGAGCCATGTAGACCGCAGCATCCACGGCCCCGGCGCCTTCATGAAGACCAATGTGGACGGCACCTTCACGCTGCTGGAGGCCACCCGGGCCTACTGGGCCGGCCTGGCGGCTGGCGACAAGGCCGCCTTCCGCTTCCACCATGTCAGCACCGACGAGGTCTACGGCAGCCTGGCCCCCGGCGCGCCGGCCTTCACCGAGGCCCATCCCTACGAGCCCAACAGCCCCTACAGCGCCAGCAAGGCCGCCAGCGACCATCTGGTGCGGGCCTGGCACCACACCTACGGCCTGCCGGTCGTGACGACCAACTGCTCGAACAACTACGGGCCGTTCCACTTTCCGGAAAAATTGATCCCACTGATGATCGTCAAGGCCCTGGCCGACAGGCCCTTGCCGGTGTATGGCGACGGCCAGCAGGTGCGCGACTGGCTCTACGTGCGCGACCACGCCAGCGCCATCCGCGCGGTGCTCGCGGGCGGCCGCGTCGGCCAGACCTACAACATCGGCGGCTGGAATGAGAAAGCCAACCTCGAGATCGTGCACACGATCTGCGCCCTGCTCGACGAGTTGCGGCCCGACCCGGCCGGCTCCTACCGCCGCCTGATCACGCATGTGGCCGACCGCCCCGGCCATGACCGCCGCTACGCCATCGACGCCCGCAAGATCGAGCGTGAACTCGGCTGGCGTCCGGCCGAGACCTTCGAGTCCGGCATCCGCAAGACGGTGCAGTGGTACCTCGACCATCCCGAGTGGGTCGCCGACGTGCAAAGCGGCGGCTACCGCGACTGGCTGGCGACGAACTACACCCAGCGATGAGACCCCAAGCTCTCTGCGTTCGCTGCCCCCCGAGGGGGCGTGGTGCCCTACGGACGGCCGGGCGGGCACCGCGATGAAGATCCTGCTGTTCGGCAAGGGCGGCCAGGTCGGCTGGGAACTGCAGCGCTCATTGGCGCCGCTGGGTGAGTTGATTGCGCTGGATTTCGACAGCACCGACCACCACGCCGATTTCAGTCGCCCCGCCGCACTGGCAGACACCCTGCGCACGCTGCGGCCCGACGTGATCGTCAATGCCGCGGCACACACTGCGGTCGACAGGTGCGAGAGCGAGCCTGAGTTCGCCGCCACGCTGAACGCCGAGGCGCCGCGCGTGTTGGCAGCAGAGGCTGCCGCCCTCGGGGCCTGGCTGGTGCACTACAGCACCGACTATGTGTTCGACGGCTCGGGTTCGCACGCACGCACCGAAGAGGCGGCCACGGCCCCCCTGAGCGTGTACGGCCGCACCAAGCTCGACGGCGAAAACGCCATTCGCGACAGCGGATGCAAGCATCTGATCTTTCGTACGAGCTGGGTTTATGCCTCGCGTGGCGGCAACTTTGCGCGCACGATGCTTAAGCTGGCTGCCGAGCGGGACAAGCTGGCCGTGATCGACGACCAGCACGGCGCGCCCACCGGGGCCGACTTGCTGGCCGACATCACCGCGCACGCCATCCGCGTGGCGCGCGTGCGGCCTGACGTCAGCGGCACGTACCATGCGGTGGCGGC
>JAYUQJ010000423.1:0-3092 GCA_043756825.1 Betaproteobacteria bacterium
GGCGCCGACGCGCTGATCTACCAGGACGTGGAGGTGATGAAGCGGGTGGTGGGGGCGTTGAACCCGGCGATCCAGGGCTTCGAGGCCAGCTGCTTTGACGGCCACTACATCACCGGCGACATCAGCGTAGCCTATTTTGCCGCCATCGAGACCCAGCGCAGCGAAGCCCGCAAGGACGACGAGGACAGCAACGACCGCAGCCGCCTGACGCTGCAAAGCCGGGCCGAGCCGGCCTGAAACCCGACACCATGACCCAGCCGACCGAGAAGAAACGACTGCCGCGCAAGGCCCTGCCTGCCGGCCTGCACCGCGACACCCTGGCGGTGCGCGAGGGCCTGCCCGCCACCCAGTGGGGCGAGAACAGCGAGGCACTGTTCCTGACCAGCAGCTATGTGCAGCCCGACGCGGCCACCGCAGCGCGTCGCTTTGCCGAAGAGGAGGAGGCCTTCACCTACAGCCGCTTCGGCAACCCCACGGTGATGATGATGGAGCGCCGCCTGGCCGCGCTGGAGGGCACCAGCGGCTGCATAGGCACCGGCAGCGGCATGTCGGCCATCCTTCTGCTGCTGATGGGCCTGCTCAAGGCCGGCGACCATGTGGTCTGCTCGCGCAGCGTGTTCGGCTCCACCATCCGGCTGCTGCAGACCGAGATGGGCAAGTTCGGCGTCGAGACCAGTTTCGTGTCGCAGACCGATGTGGATGAGTGGCGTGCCGCGATGCGGCCCAATACCAAGTTGTTGATGGCCGAGTCGCCCACCAACCCGCTGACCGATGTATGCGACATCGCCGCGCTGGCTGGCATGGCCCACCGTGGCGGCGCGCTGCTGGCGGTGGACAACTGCTTTTGCTCGCCGGCGCTGCAGAACCCGGTCGATTTCGGCGCCGATTTCGTCATCCACTCGGGCACCAAATACCTGGACGGCCAGGGCCGCGTGATCGCCGGTGCGCTGTGCGGCCCCGAGGACCTGCTGCAGAGCAAGATGCTGCCGATCATGAAGTCGGCTGGGCTGACCCTGTCACCCTTCAACGCCTGGGTGGTGCTCAAGGGCCTGGAGACCCTGTCGGTGCGCATGCAGGCCCACAGTGCCCGGGCCTTGCAGCTGGCGCAGTGGCTGGCCGAGCAGCCGCAGGTGGCGCGGGTGCACTACCCTGGCCTGCCCAGCCACCCCCAGCATGCGCTGGCAATGGCGCAGCAGCGCGGCAGCGGCGGTGCGGTGGTGTCGTTTGACGTGACGGGGCAGGGCGCCGATGAACTGCGGGCGCGCGCGTTTCAGGTCATCGACGCGGCGCAGGTGGCGTCGATCACCACCAACCTGGGCGATGTCAAGACCACCATCTGCCACCCGGCATCCACCTCGCACGGCCGCCTGAGCGAAGCGCAACGCCAGGCAGCCGGCATCGGCCAGGGCCTGGTGCGCTACGCGGTGGGCCTGGAGGATGTCGGCGACATCAAGACCGACCTGCAGCGCGGCTTGGCGCTGCTGTGATCACCGCCATGACTGCCGCGTTGCCCGGCCCGGTCCGCACCCGTATTGCGCCGTCGCCCACCGGCTTCCTGCACCTGGGCACGACCCGCACCGCGCTGTACTCCTGGGCTTATGCACGCCACTTCGGCGGCCAGTTCGTACTGCGCATCGAGGACACCGACCTGGCCCGGTCCACCCAGGACTCGGTCGACCAGATCCTGGCCGCGATGGACTGGCTGGGCCTGGGCTATGACGAGGGCCCGGTCTACCAGATGCAGCGCCTGGTGCGCTACCACGCGGTGACCGAGCAGATGCTGGCCGCGGGCACCGCCTACCGGTGCTACTGCTCGCCGGCCGAGCTGGACGCCATGCGCGAGGCCCAGCGCGCCCGTGGCGACAAGACCCGTTACGACGGCCGTTGGCGCCCGGCGCCGGGCAAGGCCCTGCCACCCGTGCCCGAGGGCGTGCAACCGGTGGTGCGCTTTGCCAACCCGCCCGACGGCAGCGTCAGCTGGGACGATCTGGTCAAGGGATGGATCAGCATCAGCAACACCGAGATCGACGACCTGATCATCCTGCGGCCCCCTCAGGCCGGTGCGCCAGCGGGCACGCTGGGCGTGCCCACCTACAACTTCGCGGTGGTGGTGGACGACTGGGACATGGCCATCACCCATGTCTTCCGCGGCGACGAGCACATCAACAACACGCCCTGGCAGATCAACATTTTCCAGGCGCTGGGCGCGCCGCTGCCGCGCTTTGGCCATTGCCCGATCATCCTGGGCGACGACGGGCAGAAGCTGTCCAAGCGGCGTGGCGCCGTCAGCGTCACCGCCTACCAGGACGCGGGCTACCTGCCCGAGGCGATGCTGAACTACCTGGCACGCCTGGGCTGGAGCCACGGCGACGCGGAGATCTTCAGTGCCGCGCAGATGGTGCAGTGGTTCGACGGCAGCCATCTGGCCAAAAGCCCGGCCCAGTGGGACCCGGCCAAGCTGGCCTGGGTCAACGCCCAGCACCTGAAGGCCGCCGACGACGCCCGCCTGGCCAGCCTGGTGCAGGCGCAGCTGGCCACGCGCGGCGTGGCAGCGGCCGATGACCCGCGCCTGGGCGCGATGTGTGCGCTCTACAAGGACCGCTGCAGCACCACGGTTGAGTTGGCCGACTGGCTGCAGATGTACTTCGCCCCGGTCGCGCCGCCAGCCGACGAACTGGCCGGTCATCTCAATGCGACGGTGCGGGCGGCCCTGGTGGCGCTGCGTGGCCGCCTGGCCGAGATCGCCTGGGACAAGCCGGCGATTGCCCAAGCCATCAAGGACACGCTGATCGCACACACGCTGAAGATGCCGATGCTGGCCGTGCCCTTGCGCCTGCTGCTGTGCGGGCGCTCGCAGACGCCGTCGGTGGACGCGGTGGTGGCGCTGTTCGACCGGCACACCGTGCTCGGTCGCTTGCAGAGCTTGTGATGCCTATGCTACAGTCATGGACTCGCTTGGACAGCAACGGGGGAAATCTCGGGGGTATAGCTCAGCTGGGAGAGCGCTTGCATGGCATGCAAGAGGTCAACGGTTCGATCCCGTTTACCTCCACCAAGTCTCAACGGTGGCGCTGTTCAAGAGAAGATCAGTT
>JAYUQJ010000424.1:0-8392 GCA_043756825.1 Betaproteobacteria bacterium
CGCGCTGCCGCACAACACGGTCGACCCGGTGCCGATTGCCTGCCAGATGGTGCAGGCCTTCCAGACCATCATCAGCCGCAACAAAAAGCCGATTGACGCGGGCGTGATCTCCGTCACCATGATCCACGCCGGCGAAGCCACTAATGTGATTCCCAACAGCTGCGAGCTGCAAGGCACCGTGCGCACCTTCACCCTCGAGGTGCTGGACTTGATCGAGCGGCGCATGAAGACGATCGCCGAGCACATCTGCGCGGCGCACGAGTGCGCCTGCGAGTTCGAGTTCGCGCGCAATTACCCGCCGACCATCAACCATGCCAACGAGGCCGACTTCGCACGCAAGGTGATTCAAGACATCGTCGGCGCGGACAACGTGCTGGCGCAAGAGCCGACCATGGGCGCCGAGGATTTCTCTTACATGCTGCTGGAAAAGCCCGGCTGCTACGCCTTCATCGCCAACGGCGACGGCCAGCACCGCGAGATGGGCCACGGCGCGGGCCCTTGCATGCTGCACAACCCCAGCTACGACTTCAACGACGACCTGATACCGCTGGGCGCCACCGCCTGGGTGCGCATCGCCGAGACCTGGCTGAACACCGCGCGCTGAAGGCTTCTCAGATGCGCGCGCAGGACAGCTTCAGCCAGACCTATGCCGAGGCCCGCGCCAAGTTCGCGGCTGCGGCCGACGCCGCCGGGCAGGCCGTGCAGGCGCACATCCATCCGATGCTGGGCCACGACGGCGAGGCCCTGGCCTTGGAGGTGGTGCGCGACGGCCCGGCCGACGCCCGTGCCCTGCTGCTGCTGAGCAGCGCTTGCCACGGCGTGGAGGGCTTCTGCGGATCGGGCGTGCAGATTGCGCTGCTGCAGGATGCAGACTTTCGCGCAGCGGCGCGCCAGGCGGGCGTGGCAGTGCTGTACCTGCATGCGCTCAACCCTTACGGTTTTTCGTGGTGGCGGCGCACCACGCACGAGAATGTCGACCTGAACCGCAACTTTCCGGATTTCAGCCAGCCGCTGCCGCGCAACAGCACCTACGACGCACTCGCCCACCTGATCGTGCCGGCCACCTGGCCGCCCGCGCCGCCGGTGCAACAGGCGGTGGCTGATTACATCGCCCGGCACGGTGAGCGGGCCTGGCAGACCGCCGTGTCCGCCGGCCAGTACCACCATCCCGAGGGCGTGTTCTTCGGTGGCCACAACCCCACCTGGAGCCGCCAGACGCTGCACCATGTGCTGCAGGACCATGGCCAGCGCTGTGCCCGCCTGGGCTGGATCGACTTCCACACCGGGCTGGGGGCCAGCGGCGTGGGCGAGCGCATCTTTGCCTACAAGGACGATGCCGCCGCACTGGCCCGGGCCCGAGCCTGGTGGGGCGGGCCCGATGGCAGCGGCGTGACCTCGATCTACGACGGCTCGTCCACCTCGGCCCTGCTGACCGGCCTGATGTGGAATGCCGTGGACATTGATTGCCCGCAGGCCGAGTACACCGGCATTGCGCTGGAATACGGCACCGAGCCAGTGACCGAGGTGCTGGATTCGCTGCGCGGCGACCAGTGGGCCGAGAACCACCCCGAGCTGGCCGCGCCGCAGCGCCAAGCCATCCGCCGCCGGGTGCGCGATGCCTTCTACACCGACACCGACGCCTGGAAGCAGCAGGTATTGCGCCAGGGCGTGGCGGCCGCGTTTCAGGCGCTGGACGGGCTGGCCGGCCGGGCCGGCTGAATCGCCATTGCGGCAGGCCGAGGCTGGGCTTGCGCCACGGCCCGGCGCAACAGCGAGCGCCGCCTTGCCTGCCAGGCCCGGTCGGCCTGGAACGAGATTTCGGGCTGCTGCCCGGGGTACTGGGCCACCAGGGCTGCACTCGCGTCCAGCCCGTCCACGTCCTGCTGGCAGGCCTGGCGCAACTGCTGAGGCATGAAACCGGCGATGGCCGTATCGCCCAGCGCGAGAGGGCGCGCATAACGCGGCGAACAATTGACGATAGCTATTAGATTCATCGAGTTATTTGTTTTGATTCATAGCGGCCCGGTCCCTAGACTCCAGCCGCATCACCCATCACCCCCCGAGGAGAGACCATGACAGAAGCTGTCCAGTGCCCATTCGCAAGCGGCGCGCGCAAACCGGCACTGGCCGGCGCCAGAAACAATGCCGATTGGTGGCCCGAGCAATTGAACCTGAAGCTGCTGCACCAGCACAGCGCCCGGTCCAACCCGATGGGCGAGGGCTTTGATTACGCCCAGGCCTTCAAGCAGTTGGACCTGGCCGCGGTGATCGGTGACCTGCAGGCCCTGATGACCGATTCGCAAGACTGGTGGCCTGCCGACTACGGCCACTACGGCCCCTTCTTCATCCGCATGGCCTGGCACAGCGCCGGCACCTACCGCATCGCCGACGGGCGCGGCGGCGCAGGCTCGGGCGCGCAGCGCTTTGCGCCGCTCAACAGTTGGCCCGACAACGGCAACCTCGACAAGGCCCGCCGCCTGCTCTGGCCGATCAAGCAGAAGTACGGCAGCAAGCTGTCCTGGGCCGACCTGATCGTGCTGGCCGGCAATGTGGCGCTGGATTCGATGGGCCTGAAGACCTTCGGCTTTGCCGGCGGGCGCCCGGACATCTGGGAACCCGAGGACAACATCTACTGGGGCCCTGAGGGCGAATGGATGGGCGATGCACGCTACAGCGGCGACCGCGCGCTCGAGAACCCGCTGGCCGCCGTGCAGATGGGCCTGATCTATGTGAACCCGGAAGGCCCGAACGGCCAGCCCGACCCGCTGGGCTCGGCCCGCGACATCCGCGAGACCTTTGCCCGCATGGCCATGGACGACGAGGAAACCGTGGCCCTGGTGGCCGGCGGCCACACCTTCGGCAAATGCCATGGCGCGGCCGATCCCGGCCTGCATGTGGGCCCGGCGCCCGAGGGCGCCGACATCGCCGAACAAGGCCTGGGCTGGACCAACCGTTTTGGCAGCGGCAAGGGTGCGCATGCGATCACCAGCGGCCTGGAGGGCGCCTGGACCCCGCACCCGACCCAGTGGGACAACGGCTACTTCGAGACCCTGTTCGGCTACGAATGGGTGCTGACCAAGAGCCCGGCCGGCGCCCACCAGTGGACCCCCACCGACCCGGCAGCGGCCAGCACCGTGCCGGACGCCCACGACCCGGCCAAGCGCCACGCGCCGATGATGTCCACCGCCGACATGGCCCTGCGCATGGACCCGGCCTACGAGAAAATCTCGCGCCGCTTCCTGGCCGATCCCCAGGCGCTGGCCGACGCCTTTGCGCGGGCCTGGTTCAAGCTGACCCACCGCGACATGGGCCCGCGTGCGCGCTACCTGGGCCCGCTGGTGCCGACCGAATCGCTGCTGTGGCAAGACCCGATTCCCGCTGTCGACCATGCCCTGATCGACGCCCAGGACACCGCGGCACTGAAAGCCAGGTTGCTGACCAGCGGCATGGGCATCAGCGCCCTGGTCAGCACCGCCTGGGCCTCGGCCTCGACCTTCCGCGGGTCGGACAAGCGCGGAGGCGCCAATGGCGCGCGCCTGCGCCTGGCGCCGCAAAAGGATTGGGCAGTCAACCAGCCGGCCGACTTGGCCCGGGTGTTGCAGGCCCTGGGTGCGATCCAGGCCGAGTTCAACGCCGCGCAGACCGGCGCCAAGCGGGTCTCGCTGGCCGACCTGATCGTGCTGGGGGGCGGCGCAGCGGTCGAGGCGGCCGCGCAAAGGGCCGGTGTGGCGGTGACGGTGCCTTTCTCGCCCGGGCGCATGGACGCGTCGCAGGCGCAGACCGATGTCGACTCGTTCGCGGTGCTGGAGCCGGTTGCCGACGGCTTCCGCAACTACCTGCGCCCCGGCCACGCCGGATCGGCCGCCGAACTGCTGCTGGACAAGGCGCAATTGCTGACGCTGAGCGCCCCCGAGATGACCGCGCTGGTCGGCGGCCTGCGCGTGCTGGGCGCCCAGGTCGGCCCCGCCCGCCACGGTGTGTTCACCCAGCGGCCCGAGACCTTGAGCAATGACTTCTTCGTCAACCTGCTCGACATGGGCACGGTCTGGCAGAAGTCCGCCACTAGCGAAGGCGTGCTGGAGGGGCGCGGCCGGGCCAGCGGTGTACCGAAATGGACGGCCACCGTGGTCGACCTGGTCTTCGGCTCGAACGCCCAGCTGCGCGCGATTGCCGAGACCTATGCCTGCAGCGACGCACAGACGGTGTTCGTGCAGGACTTCGTCGCGGCCTGGGCCAAGGTGATGGACCTCGACCGCTTCGACCTGGACAGTGCCCGCCGGTAACGCCTGTTGAGGTTGTGACGCACCCCGCAGCGGCGGCAGACGGGGGTGCTGCCGCGCGACCCGTGCAACAGCCGGTGGGCGCGGTGGCAAGAGACTCAATAACCCGCCGCCAGGCCGGTATTGCGGCGCGGGTCGTTGGCGCCGAAATACCGGTTCTTGCCCACCGGCTTGCCGCCCACTGCCGGGGCGCCCACCAGAATGGCCGCCAGGTGGTTGGCTGACTGGGGGTTGCCCAGCTTGTGGCCCATGCGCTCCAGGATCTGGCGCGTATCGGGGCTGATCGCAAAGGGCTCGACATGGGTGGTCTCGGGCAGCCACTGCTGGTGGAAGCGCGGCGCGTCCACCGCCTCTTGCACCATCATGCCGTAGTCGATCACGTTCAGGATGGTGTGCAGCACCGCCGTGATGATGCGGCTGCCCCGGGCGTGCCCAGCACCAGCAGCGGCTTGCCGTCCTGGGTGACGATGGTGGGGCTCATCGAGCTGAGCGGGCGCTTGCCCGGCGCGATCGCATTGGCCTCGCCCTGCACCAGGCCGTAAATGTTTGGCACGCCGATCTTGACGGTGAAGTCGTCCATCTCGTTGTTGAGCAGCACGCCGGTGCCGCCGGCGGTGACCTTGGCACCGAACCAGTCATTCAGCGTGTAGGTCACAGCCACCGCATTGCCGGCCTTGTCGATGATCGAGTAGTGCGTGGTGTTGCTGCCCTCGTGCGGCGCCACGCCGGGCTTGAGGGCCTGGGACACGCCCGCCACGGCGGGGTCGATGGCGGCGCAGATCTTGGCGGCATAGGCCTTGTCGAGCAGGCGGCCGAGCGGGTTGCTGACGAAATCGGGGTCGCCCAGCCAGCTGTTGCGGTCGACATAGGCATGGCGCATCGCCTCGATCTGGTAGTGCACCGCCTGCGCCGAGCGCCAGCCCAGGGCCTTCAGCGGTTAGCCTTCGAGGAGGTTCAGGATCTCGCAGATCACCACCCCACCCGAGCTGGGCGGCGGCGCCGACACCACGCCGAAGCCCCGGTAATTGCATTCCACCGGCTTGAGCTCGCGGGTCTGGTATTGGTCCAGGTCGGCCTGGCTGAGGATGCCCTTGCCCGCCAGGCTGGACGCCACGATGGCTGCGCCCACGGCGCCCTGGTAGAAGCCGGCGGCGCCGCTATCGGCAATGCCTTGCAGCGCGTTGGCCAGGTCGCCCTGCACCAGGCGTTGGCCTGCTGCAAAGGGCTGGCCCTGGTTGAGAAGTATCGCGGCACTGACCGGATCGCGGCGGAAAGCGTCAGCGGCGCTGTGCAGCATGTCCACATCGCCCTGCTCCAGCACAAAGCCCTGGCGGCCCAGGTGCAGCGCCGGCGCGATCAGCGCGGCCCGCTTCATCGTGCCGTAGCGGGCCAGCGCCGCATCCAACCCCGAGACAGTGCCCGGCACGCCCACGGCCAGGTGGCCGGTGGTGCTGGCGCCCTTGACCACATTGCCGTCCTTGTCCAGGTATATGTGGGCGGTGGCGGCCAGCGGCGCCTTCTTGCGGAAATCGAGAAAGGCTTTGCGGCCATCGGTCCGCTGCAGGGTCATGAAACCGCCGCCGCCCAGGTTGCCGGCCGCCGGATAGACAACGGCCAGCGCATAACCCACGGCCACTGCGGCATCCACCGCATTGCCACCGTCCTTCAAGACATCCATCCCGACGCGGGTGGCCAGGTGCTGGGCCGTGACGACCATGCCGTTCTCGGCCGCCACCGGGGCCTGGGAGGCTGCGGCGGTCCAGGTGGTGAAGTGGATCAGCGCTGCGGCGATCAGCAGGTGGCGGGGGGTGGGGAGGTTCATGGGCGAGGTTGGTGATGAAGTACGCCAAAAAATGTACGGTAGCGCGCCCTGTTCCGCGCCGTCACAGGCTAGGCGCGGCCCTCCTTGCGACCCAGGCCTTGGGCAAGAAAGGTGACGACCAGGGTGTTCAGCGACACCCCTTCCGTCCTGGCCCGCGTCGTCAGTTGGGCATGAATGGTCTTGGGGACACGGGCGACAAATTTGCCGGAGGCGATGCCACCGCTGTTGGCCACGGGCACCGGGAGCGCCTTGGCTTCAAGGGCGGCGATGGTGGCCCTGAGTGCATCCTGCCCGTTCTTGAGCGCGTCCTCGACGGTTTCACCGTCCGAGATGCATTCGGCGAAGTCAGGGTAGGAGATCAAGAAACCACCGCCTTCTTCCTGGCTCAGCGGACGGATCTCGAACGGGTAGTCAGACAGCTTGCTCATAACTCAGGCCCCATCGACAAGTTCAACAAACTTCTTCACATAGATCGGCTTGATCGGGCAATGCGCCGGGACCGGAAGAGTCCTGCCATCGGATCGCACGAAGACACAGTGGCTGGAGCCGTCGTGGCGCCAGTCGATGCCGTTTTGCCGCGCAACGGTCTGCAGCTGCGGGATCTGCCAGTCCAAGGGGTTGCGTCGCATGGCGAGCAAGAGCTTGGTGGCACTGCTCATCAACTCAATAGTACTGCTTGTAACATCATTTTGTAAACGAGGCGCAGCGGGCCACGCTGTACTGAACCCGCCCTTGACGGCTACCACCGGCGCCTGCGAGGCAGCGGCGGCCAAGGTCATCACTCGCGATGCCGCGCCGCAGACCTACCCGGCCGCCAAAGGCCCGGCGACCTTGTAAGCGCTGAGGATGATGCCGGACGGCATGGCTTGGGTGCTGACAAGCTCGAATGAACTGGCCGGGGTGCCGTCGCAAAGAAGCGCTTGCCCGCACCAGCGCGCGTCAAGGGGGTTGTCGCCTTTCTCATGCCGCCAACGGCTGCCGCACAGGCACATGTCGCTCAATGTCCTGAAGTGTCGGCAGTGTTTTGAGATCGTAATTGGCTTGTGCAAGACCAACCACGAAGCGGCATCACCACCGAAATGCCTGGCCAGCCTTGCCGCCGTGTCTGCTGTTACTGCACGGCGTTCTTTGACTATTTCATGAATACGAGTGGCCGGGACACCCCAGGTAATGCCGATGCGGCGGAGATTGCAGAGCGGCGATGAACATGGACTTTCAGAAGCCGCTTTTAGTGTTCCGCTGCATGAAGGCACCAGAACGCGCTTCGCAGCTGGTCCTCTGAAATTGCGGTGCGATTCCCTTTAGATTCCGCTCTGAGAAGGGCAGGTTGCTCACGCATGGTCCGCGCCGCAATCTCTGCGCCCGAAGGCATGCACCAGACGACGCGATACACGTCGCGTAAGCTGGCCTGGCGCTGGGTGCGGAGACGACTCCATCCTGTTGTCCAATCTGTGGCACTTGGCTGCGGATTCTGATCAATGACTTTGGACGTGTCGACTGTCCGATCGCAGGGTCGAGCATCGAACAAGGCGCACGCCGCTGACCAAGGCAACTGGGAGGGCGGCCTCCGCGGGGCGTTCGGTCGCCCACCCGGCGCCCATGAGGAGGCGCTCTACGTCCCACAGGCCAAGAACCAGTGCCAGAACCAGGCGCCGCTTTATCCTGAATTATCCGCAGTGCGGATAATTGACATGAGGCCGCGCACCTCGACCAACGCCGTCGACACGAAAACTTCTGCAAGTCATTGTCCTCATTGACGAATCAGCGATTCGTGTGCATCAGCCGGAGAATGCCGAGCCGCATCGAAAAGGGCCCCGCAGGGCCCTGGCAGATCAGGTCCACCGGCGCGCTGGCCGGCGCCGGCCAGCATCAGTCCGCGTACTGCCCCGCCGACTTGATGACCGGGCCCCACTTGTTGATCTCGGTCTCGACGAATTTCTTGTGCTCGACCCCGGCCAGGCGCGCATCGGTGACCACCACCGCGCCCAGGGCTTCCTGGCGTTTGATGAATTCGGGGTCCTTGAGCGCGGCGCGCAGCGCGGTGTTGAGCTTGTCCTGCACCGCCTTGGGTGTTCCCTTGGGGGCGTACATGCCGTGCCAGATCGACACGTTGAAGCCCTTCATGCCGGATTCGTCCAGGGTAGGCAGCTTGGCCAGCGCCGGCGTGCTGAGCCGCTTCACGCTCGTGACCGCGAAGGCCTTGATCTTGCCGCCCTCGATCTGCTGGGTGGTGTTGGTGGTCTGGTCGCACATCAGGTCGACCTGGCCGCCGAGCAGGTCGGTCATCGCC
>JAYUQJ010000425.1:0-3090 GCA_043756825.1 Betaproteobacteria bacterium
CAGCTTTCTGGCCTTTGCGGTGCTGGCCGAGCGGCGCGGCCTGAAGAGCCTGGCCTACCCAGGCAAGGGCCTGTACTACCTGGGCGGGCTGACCGAGGCCACCGAGACCCTGGTCTGCTTTGCGCTGATGTGCTTGTGGCCGGCCTGGTTTGCGCCGCTGGCCTATGGTTTTGCCGCGCTCTGCCTGCTGACCCTGCTGGCCCGCCTGCACGCGGGCTGGCACAGCTTTGGAGCGCCCCGATGAAACTGCCGCTGGCGGTTGCCGGCCTGGCCCTGGCCCTGGCCTTGGCGCTGGCACCTGGCCTGGCCGGCGCCGACGGGCCCCTGCTGGTGCAGCCGGCCGGGCCGGGCGACTTACCGCCGCCGCCCTGGAAGATGGTCGGCCTGCCGCAGCCGAACCGGGCCATCACCCAGTTCTACGCGGCCACCCTGGACGGCCAGCGCGTGCTGCGGGTGGAGGCCCAGGCGGCCTACGGCAACTTGGTACACCCGCTGCAGGGCAAGGCCGGCGCCCACCGGCTGAGCTGGCGCTGGCGCCTGGACCAGCCTTTGCTCGGCGCCGATTTGCGCCGTAAGGACGGCGACGACAGCCCCATCAAGGTCTGTGCCTTGTTCGACCTAGCCACATCGGCCGTGCCCTTCATTGAGCGCCAGGTACTGCGCATCGCCCGGCTGCGCACCGGTGAGAGCCTGCCCGCTGCCACGGTCTGCTATGTATGGGACGCCCGCCTGGCCGCCGGCACCGTACTGGACAACGTCTACAGCCGGCGGGTGCGCATGGTGGTGCTGCGCGGGCCCGAATCAGCCCTGGACACCTGGCTGAGCGAGCAGCGCGATGTCAGCGCCGATTTCAAGCGCCTGTTTGGCGATGAGTCTGCCGCGGTGCCGCCGCTGGTGGGCATCGCGATCGGCGCCGACACCGACAACACGCAGGCCCGCAGCCTAGCCTATGTGGGCAGCATCGCGCTGGAGTGAAGCTGGGCTAGCAGTTCGGGAGGCTTACCTATGTGGACGCATAGGGCGCCAAAGAGACCACTCAGAACCAGACTAGACTTGATCTCGGTCTTGAACATGGCTGCGTGTTGGGTAGCGCCGCAAACATATTTTGGGAGAAGCTGTGGTCAAAAACTATGCGGTCGCTGTGGTGTCGGCGGCCCTGTTTACGCTGGTGGGATGTGCGACAGAGAGCTCGCGCTCATTGCAGGTCGAGAAGGTCCAGTCGGCCGCAACGCCGTACGCGGGAGTGCGTCTGCCGGTTTCTGTCGGGAAGTTCAATAACCGCTCGAACTTCATGCGCGGCGTTTTCTCAGATGGTGCTGACCGCTTGGGTAGTCAGGCCAAGACGACCTTGGTCGCGCATCTTCAGCAGTCGCAGCGTTTCTCGGTACTGGACCGTGACAATATGACCGAGACCGGGCAGGAGGCAAAGCTTCAGGGTGCCACGCAAACACTTCGCGGTGCGGCCTATGTCGTCACAGGTGATATCTCAGAGTTCGGCCGCAAAGAAGTGGGTGATCAGCAGCTATTCGGGCTGTTGGGTCGTGGCAAGTCACAGGTGGCCTATGCCAAGGTAACGCTTAACGTCGTGAACAGCCTAACTGCTGAGGTTGTCTTTTCGGCTCGCGGAGCCGGGGAGTACGAATTGTCGAATCGAGAAGTGCTTGGCTTCGGCGGCACAGCCGGCTACGACGCCACGCTCAATGGCAAGGTTCTCGACTTGGCCATGCGGGAGGCGGTGAACAGCCTGGTTGCTGGCAAGGATGCGGGTCAGTGGGGCACGGAGGTGCGCCGATGACCGCGCTACGCTTTCCGCGCCGCATTACGCTGGGTGTCTTGATCAGCATGCTTGCAGCTTGCGCAGCCAAAGGCCCGGGGCCGCTCTACCTGTGGGAGGCGTTTCCGCGACAGCAGTACGACGCGCTGTTGCGTGGGGGGTTCAGCCCTGATGAACAAATTCGGCAACTTGAGTCCCATGCAGAAAAGGCCCGTGCTGCCAATGCCGCGCTTCCCCCCGGCTTGCGAGCGCATTTGGGGATGTTGTACCTTGGTGCCGGCAATGCCGAGCGCGCGCGCGAACTCTGGAAGGCTGAAATATTGGCTTTTCCAGAGTCCTCTGCGTATATGAACCAGTTGATCCGGAAGTTGGATATCCCCATGCAATCCAAGGCAGAGGATCCCGCATGAGACAGCTTCGGTTTGCTTTGTTAGCTGCCGTGTCGGCCATCGCCCTGCTCGGGGGGTGCGCCACCAAAGTACCGCCCTACGACTACTCGGCCTTTCAGAAGGCTAAGCCGGCCACGTTGCTGGTGATGCCGCCCGTCAATGAGTCTCCAGACATCAAGGCCACACCGGGCGTTTGGGCGCAGGCGACCCGGCCGCTGGCCGAGGCCGGCTATTACGTGCTGCCGGCGACCCTTGTCGATGAGACCTTTCGGCAGAACGGCGTGAATTCGGCCAACGAAGCCCAGGACATTCCGTTTTCAAAATTGCGGGACTTCTTCGGTGCGGACGCTGCGGTCTACATCCGAATCAAGAAGTACGGCACGAGTTACGCGGTGGTGATCAGCGACACACGGGTCGAAGTTGAGGCACGTATCCTGGATCTGCGCAATGGGACTTTGCTTTGGGAGGGTAAGGCGGTTGCCTCGTCCTCCGAGCAACAGCAGCAGCAAGGCACGCTTCCTGGGCTGCTGCTTGCGGCATTGCTTCACCAAGTCATCGGAACGGCCACAGACGCGGCATTTAACTATGCCGGAATTGCCGACGTGCGCCTGCTCGGTGCGCCGCGCTACAACGGGGTCCTTCCAGGGCCTCGTTCACCGATCGCTGGCCAGGTGCCAAGCTTGCCGTGACGTGCGTTTCAAGCCGATGTGCCCACGAGGCATGTGTTTGTGAGTCCGGCCCAGCGATAGTTTTCCGGCTCAACCGGTGGTCGTTCCGATAGGTCTGCGAACGGCCATTTTCTGCTGCATGTAGGGTCAGCCACCCCCGCCCACCAGCACCGGCACCTGGGCCGCCGGCGGGGTATTGCGGCTGCGCCCCGCGCGCACGATGCCGTCGATCATCACCATGCCCACGCCCGGGATGTCG
>JAYUQJ010000426.1:0-8390 GCA_043756825.1 Betaproteobacteria bacterium
GGCAGTGCCGGCCAGATGGTGCGCGCCAATGGCATGCTGGCCCAGTGCGGCGCCTCGGGTTCTTTGCTGGGGCCGCCCCTGATGGCGGCCTGCGTGCAGGGCGCCGGCTGGATCGGCGCCGCTTGGCTGGGGCTGGCCGTGACCGCGCTGGCCCTGCCGCTGGCCTGGCGCGCCTCGGCCGGGCTTGAGCAAGCGCCAGGCCAGCCCACCGCCTGAGCCGCTTCGGACGTACCCAGGCGCTCTGCGACACTCCGGCCTGCGCTGGTTTCGTGCCCCCGAAGCTGGCGCTTCCGTTTCCTGGGGCCATGTCGAGGACAACCATGTCAAAAAACCTCAAGCCCACCGTCCTGGTGGCGCTTGCTGGCCTTTCCATCACCTTCGGCCTGGTGCGCGCGGTCGAAGCGGCCCCCTTGCAGGCCTGTTTCGTCTATGTCAGCCCGGTGGGCCAGGCCGGCTGGACCTACCAGCACGACCAGGGCCGCCAGGCCCTGGCACGCAACCTGGGCGCGCAGGTGAACACCCGCTTTGTCGAGGCGGTTGCCGAGGGCGCCGACAGCGAGCGCGTCATGCGCGATCTGGTGGCCCAGGGTTGCGGTCTGGTGGTGGCCACCAGCTTTGGCTACCTGGAGCCGGCCTTGCGGGTGGCGGCCGACCACCCGGCAGTGAAGTTCGAGCATGCCGGTGGCTACAAGACCGCAGCCAACCTCAACACCTTCAACGCCCGCTATTACGAAGCGCGCTGGCTGGCCGGCTGGCTGGCCGGCCAGCAGAGCAAGACCGGTGTGGCCGGCTATGTGGCCGGATTTCCGGTGCCCGAGGTGGTGCAGGGCATCAATGCCTTCACCCTGGGCATGCGCGCGGCCAACCCCAGGGCCGAGGTCAAGCTGGTCTGGCTGGACGCCTGGTTCGACCCAGCGCGAGAGCGCGAAGCCGCGCTGACCTTGATCAACCAGGGCGCCGATGTGCTGACCAACCACAGCGGCTCGCCTGCGGTGGCCCAGGCCGCCGAGGAAAAAGGCGTGATGCTGCTGGCTTACCAGAGTGACATGGCGCGCTTCGCGCCCCGGGCCCAACTGGCGGCGGTCACCCACCATTGGGGCGACCACTACACCCGGGTTGCGCGGTCGGTGATTGCCGGCAACTGGGCAGCCAGGCCGGTGTGGGGGGGCATGAAGGACGGCCTGGTGCAGCTCACCGCGCTGAACCCGGGCCTGCCGGCAGCGGTCAAGGCCGGTCTGCTGCAGCGCCAGGGGGCCATCATGGCGGGCAACTTCAAGCCCTTTGCCGCCCCCTTGCTGGACAACGCAGGTCGCACCCGCCTGGCCAGTGGCGCGCTGGACGACGACCAGATCGCCCGCATGGACTGGCTGGTGAAGGGTGTGACGGGCAGCATGCCGACCGCTCGTTAGGCCGGTCTGCCGGCGCGGCGCAGCCGGCCGGGATCAGCCTGCCAGGGCCAGCGCCAGCCTGTGGGCACCAGCGCCAAAGGCATAGGCGTCCATGCCCAGGCAACCGTAGGTCAGGCTGTCGTGCAGGCGCAATCCGGTGCCTGCCTCGGCAGCGCCGGCGGCCACGAAGAACGGCAGCAGGTGCTCATCGCTGGGGTGCATCAGCGCTGCGTGCGGGGCCTGGTGCCGGTAGTCCAGCAGCGCAGCGGTGTCGCCGGCCGCCGCACGGTCGGCAAACCAGCGGCGAAAGGCCGCGCTTTCGGGGATTTCCGGTGCGTCCAGCGCCGGGCGGCTGGCACCGAACACCAGGCGCAGGTTGTGGGTGATGCTGCCCGTGCCCAGCACCAACACGCCGTCGTCGGACAGAGGCGCCAAGGCCCGGCCCAATGCGTGCAGGCGCGCCGGGCTCCAATCGGGCGGAAAGGCCAGTGGCAGCACCGGGATGTCCGCGTCCGGCCAGGCAAAGCGCAGCGGCACCCAGATGCCATGATCCAGCCCGCCTTCGGTCGACAGGTGGACCGGCAGGCCGACGGCCTGCAACAGGGCCTGCACCTGCGGCGCCAGCTCGGGTGCGCCGGGGGCGTCATAGCGCAGCCGGTACAGGGCCTCGGGGAAGCCTGAAAAATCGTGCAGGGTGCTGTGCCGGGCGGCGGCCATCAGCACGGGTTCGCGCGTCAGCGTGTGTGCCGACACCGCCAGGATGGCGCGCGGGCGGCGGGCCGCCCGTTGCAGGGACGGGCCCAGCGCCTGCCAGAACACACCTGCAGCGCCAGGCTCGACCGAGGTCATCGGCGAGCCGTGCGACAGGAACAGGGGGGCGATGGGTGTGCGCATGCCTGGATTACAGCAGCGCACTGCGGTGCGCTGTTCGAAACCCTTGCATGCTGGGTTCAAATATCGGGGCTTGCGCCGCGCCCGGGCCGGCGTGCTGCCAAGTGCCGTTGGCGCGGGCCTGCGGCCCGGCCCCAAGGGGATACTGCCTGTTTCAGGTCGCCTGCGCCAGCAGGGTCTGCATGCGGGCGTCCATGGTGGCCCCCAGCGCGACCATGTCCAAGGACGAGGCCCTGGCTTTTGGGAACAGCTGCCTGTGTTCTACGCAGACATGGTTTTTCACCCGGACGCGCAGCCGCCCGACCAGGGCGTCGTAGACCTCGCCGTCGGGCTCGACTTCCTCCAGCTCGGCAATCAGACCCTTGACGCTGGCGAGTTCGACACAGGCCTCGGACATCAGCCGCTTGTCCTTCAACGCGGCCTGCATGGCCGGGTAGAAGATTTCTTCTTCGATCTGTGTGTGCACGCTGAGCGCGACGCAGATCTCGGCCACCAGCGTCTGCTTGTTGTCGACCGAAAGAGTCTGCTGATATTCGGCAAACAGCTGCTTCATCAGCGCATGGTCGGCCTTGAGCAGGGCGACGGCGTCCTGCGCTGCGGGCGGGGAGGGGGGATGGGCGGCGAAATCCTGGGGGGTCATGTCGGCTCCT
The DNA here is from genome assembly GCA_043756825.1 of Betaproteobacteria bacterium. Taxonomy (GTDB): domain Bacteria; phylum Pseudomonadota; class Gammaproteobacteria; order Burkholderiales; family Burkholderiaceae_C; genus Pseudaquabacterium. Next base: position 2,930 of record JAYUQJ010000426.1, read on the forward strand.
GGGCGTAGCAGCATCAAGGTACGCAAAGCGCTAACGAATGGATGAGGTCATTGAACAGGCCCGGTTAGGGCAAGCGGAGGGGGTGCCGCGCCACATCACCGCACAGCGGGCGGGATGAATCCCGGGTGGTGATGGCGCAAATCCTAGGGGGAGTCGGCCAGGGGGTTTGTAGGCCAATGCCGCATCCGGGCGTGGTGTGATTCCCGCAGCACAGGCCGGCCCTTGCCGGTGCACCGCGCCCAGCCGCGCCTGCTGGTGTACCGTGCCGGCATGAGTGAATTTGCATTGCCTGTCTCGATCTCGCGCCTGGCCTGGCGCCAGGGCTGGCGCGACTTCCGCGCCGGTGAATTGCGCCTGCTGATGGTGGCGGTGGTGCTGGCGGTGGCGGCGCTCAGCGCGGTCGGCTTTTTTGCCGTCCGCCTGGAGGCCGCGTTGGCCCGCGACGCCGGCCAGATGCTGGGCGGCGATCTGGTGGTGGCCAGCGACCAGCCCGCGCCTGCGGACTTTGCCCAGCGCGCCACGGCGCTGGGCCTGCTGCAGGTGGCCACCGCCAGCTTTCCCAGCATGGCGCGCGCGCCCGAGGACAAGGGCGGCGCCGCGCGGCTGGTGTCGCTCAAGGCGGTGGGCCAGGGCTACCCGCTGCGGGGCCTGATGCGGGTGGCCGATGCCCGGGGCGCGCCCGAGCAGGCTCTGCCCCACGGTCCGCCGCGCGGCAGCGTGTGGGTGGAACAGGCGGTACTGGACACCCTGCAGCTGGCCCAGGGCGATGCGCTGCTCTTGGGCGACGCGCGCCTGACCATCGCCAAGCTGATCACGCAGGAACCTGACCGTGGCGCCGGTTTCATGAATTTTGCGCCGCGGGTGATGCTGCACGCCGACGACCTGGGCGATACCGGTCTGGTGCAGCCGGCCAGCCGCATCACCTACCGCCTGCTGGTGGCCGCCCCGCCCGAGCGCACGGCGGCCGGCGACGCCGGGGTGCGTGAATTCCAGCGCTGGGTCACCGAGCAGATTGCCAGCGCCAAACTGCGCGGCCTGCGGGTGGAGAGCCTGGAATCCGGCCGCCCCGAGATGCGCCAGACGCTGGACCGGGCCAAACGCTTTCTCAACCTGGTGGCCTTGCTGGCGGCCCTGCTGGCAGCGGTGGCGGTGGCGATTGCGGCGCGTGACTTTGCCCAGCGCCACCTCGACGACTGCGCCATGCTGCGGGTGCTGGGCACGCCGCAGCGGGCCATGGCCGCAGCCTATGCGCTGGAGTTTGGCGCGGTCGGCCTGCTGGCCAGTGCGGTCGGCGTGGGCCTGGGTTTCGCGGTCCACTTCGTTTTCGTCAGCCTGCTGGCGGGCTTGCTGGACGCGCAATTGCCGGCGGCCACCTGGGGCCCGGCGGCTTTTGGCCTGGGCGTTGGCATGACGCTGTTGGCGGCCTTCGGCCTGCCGCCGGTGTTGCAGCTGGCCCAGGTGCCGCCCCTGCGCGTGATCCGGCGTGATGTGGGCACGCCCCGGGCGGCCTCGGCGGCGGTGCTGCTGGCCGGCACCGCCGGCTTTGCCGGACTGCTGGTGGCCGCGTCGGCCGACCTGACCATGGGCCTGTTGGCGGTGGGCGGCTTTGCCGCTGCGATTGCGGTGTTTGCGGTGATGGCCTGGGTGGCCGTGTGGGTGCTGCGGCGCGTGGTGCCGTCGGCCGGCCAGGCGCGCTGGTGGACCTTGGGCGCCAGTGCGCCGCGCTGGCTTGTGCTGGCCACCCGGCAATTGAGCGCGCGGCCGGCCCTGGTGGTGCTGCAGGTCTCGGCCCTGAGCGTGGGTCTGTTGGCGCTGATGCTGCTGGTGCTGCTGCGCACCGACCTGGTCAACGCCTGGCGTGCGGCCACGCCGGCGGACGCGCCCGACCGCTTTGTCATCAACCTGCAGCCCGAGCAGGGCCCGGCCTTCCAGGCGGCGATCAAGGCCGCCGGCGTGACGCGCTACGACTGGTACCCGATGATCCGCGGCCGCCTGCTGGCCATCAACGGCCGCGATATCGGCCCGGGCCGATATACCGATGAACGCGCCCAGCGCCTGGTCGAGCGCGAGTTCAATCTCAGCCATGCTGCCACGCTGCCCGATCACAACCTGGTGACAGCCGGCCGCTGGACCGCCGACGAAGCCGACGGCCTGAGCGTGGAGGACGGGCTGGCCCAGAGCCTGGGTTTGAAGCTGGGCGATGAGCTGCGCTTCGACATTGCCGGCCTGCAGCGCCAGGGCCGCATCACCAGCCTGCGCAAGGTGGATTGGGGGTCTTTGCGGGTGAACTTCTTTGTGATGTTTCCGGTGGCGCAGATGGACGACCTGCCGCTGACCTACATCAGCGCCTTGCGCGCACCGGCCGGCCAGCCCGACTTCGATCGGCTGCTGTCGCGCCAGTTTCCCAATCTGACCCTGGTCGACACCAGCGCGTCCCTGCAGCAGGTGCAGCGGGTGTTGAACCAGGTGATCCGGGCGGTGGAGTTCCTGTTCGGCTTCACCCTGGCGGCCGGGTTGGTGGTGCTGTTTGCGGCAGTCTCCGCCACGCGCGAGAACCGGGCGCGCGAGTACGCGGTGATGCGGGCCGTCGGCGCGGGCAGCCGCCTGTTGCGCCAGGTGCAGCGCGCCGAGCTGCTGGGCGTGGGCCTGCTGGCCGGCCTGCTGGCGGCCTTTGCCGCGATGGGATTGGGCGGCCTGCTGGCGCGTCAGGTGTTCGAGTTCGCCTGGGCGCCTTCGCCCTGGGTGCCGCTGATGGGTGCGGCGGTGGGTGCGCTGCTGGCCTGGGGCGCCGGCTGGTGGGGCCTGCGCGAGGTGCTGCGCAGGCCGGTGATGGACACCCTGCGCCGCGCGGTGGAGTGACCGGGTGCGAGATCCGGCCCGGGCCCGAAGCCCGGCTCGGACCCGGCAGCGGGCCCGCGCGGCCGGGTCAGAAGGATTCCCAGTCGCCGTCGCTGGCGGTGGTGGCCAGCACGGCGGGAGCGGCGGCTGCGAGCGCGGGCCTGACCGGCGCAGCGGGGGCGGGTGAAGCACGGCGGGCAGCCTTGGCGACCGGCGCCGGCGCGGCGCTGGCGGCGCGCTTGGGCGGCTGCGCCGGGATGGCCGGCGCGCGGTAGGCCGCTGCGGCCGCTGCGCTCGGGCTGTTTCGGGCAGGCGCCGCTGCCGCAGGCCGGCCGGTGCTGCCCGCCAGCTTGAACACCTGCATCGACTGGCTCAGGCAGCGCGCCTGTTCGCGCAGGCTCTCGGCCGCCGCCGCGCTCTCTTCAACCAGGGCGGCGTTCTGCTGGGTCATCTGGTCCAGGCTGGTGACGGCGCCATTGACCTGACCGATGCTGCTGCTTTGCTCGCTGGCCGCTGCGGTGATCTCGCCGATCACATCGGTCACGCGCTGCACGCTGGCCACGATCTCGGTCATGGTCTGGCCCGCGTTCTGCACCAGCCGGGCGCCGGTTTCCACCCCGGCAACGCTGGCGCCGATCAGGGTCTTGATCTCGCGTGCCGCTTCGGCGCTGCGTTGGGCCAGGCTGCGCACCTCGCCGGCCACCACCGCAAAGCCGCGGCCCTGCTCACCCGCGCGGGCGGCTTCTACCGCCGCGTTCAGTGCCAGGATATTGGTCTGGAAGGCGATGCCGTCGATGGTGCCGATGATGTCGGCGATGCGCTTGGACGAGCCATTGATCTCGTTCATGGTGCTCACCACCTGGCTCACCACGGCACCGCCGCGCTGGGCCACCGACGAGGCCGATGCTGCCAGCTGGTTGGCCTGGGCGGCCGCTTCTGCGCTCTGGCGCACATTGCCGGTGAGATGCTGCAGGGCGTTGGCAGTCTGCTGCAGGTGGCTGGCGGCCTGCTCGGTACGCTGGCTCAGGTCGAGGTTGCCCGAGGCCACTTCGGCGCTGGCGACCTGGATCGATTCGGCCGACTGGCGAACCTGGCCGACGATGCCGCGCAAGGCGTCGCGCATGGCCATCAGCGAGCCCATCACCGCGCCCAGCTCGTCGTTGCGGTGAGGTGGCACTTGCACATCGAGGTCGCCTTCGCCGATGCGCTTGGCGATCTCGACCAACTGGCCCAACGGCCGGCAAATCGATCGCACCAGGAAGAAGGTGCTGGCCGCCAGGCCCAGCAAAGCCAGCACCATCACCCCGATCAAGCCGGTGGCCACGGTCATGCGCCGGCTGCCGGCCTCGGCACGGGTGGCGTTGGAATGGGCCTGCTGCAGCGCCACATAGGCCTGCTGGCTGGCCAGGTAGGACAGCACGGCGGGCTGCACCTGGCTCGCCAGCAGGCCGCGGGCGGCGTCGACATCGCCAGCGGCCTTGGTCTGGATGGCGACTGTGCGGGCGTCCAGGTATTGCTTGCGGGCGCTGGCCACGCGGGCCAGCGCGGCTTTCTCGTCAGACGCCAGCGCCGCCGCCTCGACCCGTTTCTGGATCTCGGTGATGCGGCCGCTGGTGGCCTCGATCTCGGGTTTGAGGGCGGCCTCGACCTCGGGCTCCTTGCTCAGCACGCTGGCCACCATCCGGGCCGCATTGGCGGCGGTCAGGCCCTGCCATTGAGCGGCATCCTGCAGCTTGGCCTCCTGGGCGCGCAGCCGCTGGGTGGATTCGGTGTTGTCGCTCTGGGTGGCCAGGCTGACCGCGACGGCCAGCAGCACCAGCAGCCCGCCCATCACCAGGGTGGGCAACCACAGGCGGGTTGAGATCTTGAGAGTCATGGGTCGGTGCTCGTTCGAAAGAGGGGCAGGCGCGGATCAGGACAGCGGGCCGTCCATCAGGCCCATGTCGCTGCTGCTCATCAGGGCCTCGATGTCCATCAGGATCAGCATGCGGTCGGCCACGCTGCCGATGCCGGTGATGAAGCTGGTGTCGATACTGGCGTTCATGCCGGGCGCCGGTCGGATCGCGTCACCGCCCAGGGCCATCACGTCCGACACCGAGTCGACCACTGCGCCCACCACCCGGCCGCGCACATTCAGCACGATCACCACGGTGAAGTGGTTGTATTCGGCGCTGTCGCAACCCAGTTTCAGGCGCAGGTCGATGATCGGCACGATCACGCCGCGCAGGTTGACCACGCCCTTCACAAAGGCCGGCGCATTGGCAATGTGCGTCGGCTCTTCATACGAGCGGATTTCCTGCACGCGCAGGATGTCGATGCCGTACTCCTCGGCGCCGAGCTTAAAAGCCAGGAACTCGCGGATCGCGGTGATCGCCGAGGCCGGTGCCGGGGATTTGCCGCTTGAGACGGCGGTGTTCAGACTCATGGTGGTCCTGCCTTTTTGGAGAGTTCAAAGTCAACCCGGGACGGGTTTAGAAAAGCTGGCCGAGCAACAGCGTTGCGCCGCTGAAAACGGCCCACTTCGGCGTTGCGCTGTTAAGGCCGAAAGCCAGGCCCGCATCGACCACAAAACGTTTGTTGACGCTGTAGCTGGCCGCACCCAGCAGTTGCGCGGTGGACTCCG
>JAYUQJ010000427.1:0-3086 GCA_043756825.1 Betaproteobacteria bacterium
TGCCCGGCCAGCCGGACCGACCCGCTGTCGGCCGGCAGCTGGCCATTGACCATGTTGAAGGTGGTGGTCTTGCCGGCGCCATTGGGGCCGATCAGGGCCAGCAGCTCGCCCGCTGCCACGGCGAAGCTGACGCCGTCCACCGCGCGGTTGCCGCCGAAGGATTTGCCGAGGTCGCGCACCACCAGCAGGCTCACTGGACTACCCTCCGCGCTGCGCGCTGCGGGATTCGCGCTTGGGAGCGGCCCGGCGCGCTCATGCGGCGCTCTTCCGCTCGAACCACTGGCCCGCGAAGCCGGCGATGCCCTGCGGGAAGGCCAGCACCAGCAGCAGCACGATGGCGCCCAGCAGCGCGCGCCAGTAATCGGTGCTGCGGGCCACCGTGTCTTGCAGCCAGGTGAAGCTGACCGCGCCGACCACCGGGCCGACCAGGGTCTGCACCCCGCCCAGCAGCACCATCACCAGGCCGTCCACGCTCTTGCCCACGCCCATGCTGTCGGGCGAGATGCTGCCCTTGCTGAAGGCGTACAGCCCGCCGGCCAGCCCGGCGGCCAGGCCCGCCAGCACGAAGGCCATCCACTGCACCCGCTGCACGGGGATGCCGATGGCATCGGCCCGCAGCGGAGAATCCCGCCCGGCCCGCATCGCCAGGCCGAAGGGCGAGAACAGCACCCGCCGCAAGGCCAGCACGCCGCCGGCCACCAGCGCCAGGGTCAGCCAGTAGTAGGCCGTCTTGTCGGCCAGCCAGTCGGCGGGCCACACCCCGGTCAGGCCATTGCTGCCGCCGGTGAACTCGTCCCACTGGAAGGTGACCGACCAGACGATCTGGGCAAAGGCCAGCGTCAGCATCGCCAGGTAGACGCCCGACAGGCGCACGCAGAACCAGCCGAACACCAGCGCGCCAAAGGCCGCAGCCAGTGGCGAGGCCAGCAGCGCCGCCTCCATCGGCCAGCCGGCCTTGAGCATCAGCAGCGCCGCCGCATAGGCGCCCAGGCCGAAGTAGGCAGCGTGGCCAAAACTGTGCATGCCGGCCGGGCCCATGATGAAGTGCAGGCTGGCGGCAAACAGCGCGGCGGTGAGCAGGTCGATCGCCAGCACCGTGGTGTAGGGGTTGCTGGCGGTAAGCGCCGGCAGCAGCCCCAGCGCCACCAGCAGCACCGCAGCGGCGATCAGCAGCGCCCGGCTGGCGGGGCGCAGCGGTGGCTCCACCGCCGCAGTGTTGCGGGTGGCGGCCTGCGGCCGGCCCAGCAGGCCCCAGGGACGCCATACGAGAACCACCGCCATCACCAGAAACTCAGCCACCAGCGTGAGCTTGGAAAAGCTGAAGTCCACGCCCCACCAGTGCACCGTGCCGATGCCCACGCACAAGGCCTTGATCTCGGCGATCAGCAAGGCGGCCACATAGGCGCCGGGGATCGACCCCATGCCGCCCACCACCACCACCACGAAGGCATCGCCGATGGTCAGCAGGTCGAGGTTGAGCGAGGCCGGCTCGCGCGGCAGTTGCAGCGCGCCGCCCAGGCCGGCCAGCATCGCGCCCAGCGCGAACACGCTGGTGAACAGCCAGGCCTGGTTGACGCCCAGCGCGCCCACCATCTCGCGGTCTTGTGTGGCGGCGCGCACCAGCGTGCCCCAGCGGGTGCGGGTGAGCAGCAGCCACAGCGCGCCCAGCACGGCCGGGCCCACGACGATCAGCAGCAGGTCATAGGTGGGGAAGCGCCGGCCCAGGATGTCGATGGCGCCGCCCAGGCCGGGCGCACGCGGGCCCAGCAGGTCCTCGGGGCCCCACAGCCACAGCGCGGCGTCCTTGAGCACCAGCACCAGCGCAAAGGTGGCCAGCAACTGGAACAATTCGGGCGCCCGGTAGATGCGGCGCAGCAGCAGCACCTCCACCGCCGCGCCCAGCGCCCCCACCGCCAGCGCCGCCAGCCCCAGCGCCGGCCAGAAGCCCAGGCTGGCACCGAGCTTGTCCACCAGGCTGTAGGCGACATACACGCCCAGCATGTAGAACGAGCCATGCGCAAAGTTGACGATGCGGGTGACGCCGAAGATCAGCGACAAGCCCGCCGCCACCATGAACAGCGACGAGGCCCCGGCCAGGCCGTTGAGCAACTGAACAAGAAGCGCGGAAAGTGTCATGCGCGAGGGGTACCCACCAATCAGACGCGCCGCGAAGGCGTTAGCAAGCAGTCGCCGCGGAACCGGCTTTGCCGGGCCGCTGGCGGCTCCCCCCGGGGGGAGCGCCGCAGGCGCTTCGGGGGGGGGCTTATTCCGGGCGGAGCTTCTTGACCTCGGCATCCGTCGGTTGGTACTTGGCCCCATCCAGGTAGACGTAGTCCACCATCGTGCCCTTGCCCTTGTCCAACTTGGTCTTGCCCACATAGGCGCCCATGGTCGACTGGTTGTCCTGGGCCCGGTAGGTGGCCTTGCCGAAGGGTGTCATCACCTCCAGGCCCTTGAAGGCGGCGATCAGCTTCTCGGTGTCGGTGCCCTTGGCCTTGGTGATGCCGGCGGCCAGGCTCTTGATCGCCGAGTAGCCCACCACCGAGCCCAGGCGCGGGTAGTCGTTGAACTTGCGGTGGTAGGCCAGGAAGAAGGCCTTGTGCTCAGGCGTCTGGATGCCGTACCAGGGGTAGCCGGTGACGATCCAGCCATTGGGCGTCTCGTCCTTCAGCGGGTCCAGGTACTCGGGCTCACCGGTGAGCATGCTCACCACCTCGCGGCCCTGGAACAGCCCGCGGGTATTGCCCTCGCGCACAAACTTGCTGAGATCCGCGCCGAACAGCACGTTGAAGATGGCGTCCGGCTTGGCGTCGGCCAGCGCCTGCACCACGCTGCCGGCGTCCAGCTTGCCCAGCGGCGGCGCCTGCTCGGCCACGAACTCGACATCCGGCTGGGCCGCCTTGAGCAGGGCCTTGAAGGTGGCCACCGCGCTCTGGCCGTACTCGTAATTGGGGTAGACGACAGCCCAGCGCTTCTTCTTCATCTTGGCCGCCTCGGGCACCAGCATCGCGCTCTGCATGTAGGTGGACGGGCGCAGCCGGTAGGTGTAGCGGTTGCCGCTGCCCCAGACGATCTTGTCGGTGAGC
>JAYUQJ010000428.1:0-3079 GCA_043756825.1 Betaproteobacteria bacterium
AAACTGGTCTTGCGGATCTTCAAGGGCGCCGGTGATCTTGTAGCCGGCCTTGGCATCGCCATAGCTGTAGCGGATCATCGTGCGGCGGCTGAACGGCGAGCCGATCGGGCCGTTGAAGTCGACCGTCTCGGGCAGGTTGTCCAGGTCCATGAAGGTCGACCAGGTCTGGCCCACCAGGAAGCCGGCGTACTCGCCGTAGGCATGACGCAAACGCAGCCGGTTGCGATTGCCGCCGCCGTAGCTGTAGAAATCGGCCTCCACCTTGGTGTTGAAGCTGCCGGCGCCGGTGGGCGTGGATGTCTCGAAGCCAAAGCGCGAGGTCTCGGCGGTCAGCTTGGTCCGGCCCTTGGGCCCGCCGGTCGACTGTGCGCCCAGGTCGGTGAAATTGTCCGACCCGCTCCAGGCCTTCAGGTCGTGGATCAGATGCACTTCGGCGTAGCCGTACAGCTTGAGCGTGGTCTCCGACCCCGGCAGGCGGAAACCCCCGCCGATATCGCCCAGCACCACCGCGTCCCTGGACTTGATCTCGAGCTGCTCGATACGGTCGCCCCAGCCGCTGGCGTCGGCCGGCTTGGCAGCTGTGCCCTGGCCCTGCTTCAGCGCGGCCACTTCGTCGCGCAGTTTGCGCAGCTCATTGCGCAGTTCATCGAATTCGGCTTTGCTCTGGGCCAGCGCCGGCGCGGCGCCTGCCACCAGCAACGAGGCCACCAGGCCGATCAGCGTGGGTCGCAGTTTCATCATCATCTCCAGGGGATTCTTGGGGTCGGCAATGCGCAGGCTGTACAGCCTCAGTGCAGGATCTGGCCCAGGAAAGCGCGGATGCGCTCGTTGCCCTGGGCAGCAAAAAAAATCTCGGGCGGGGTGTCGGCGGCCACCCTGCCCTGGTCGATGAACAGCACCCGGTCGGCCACCTCACGGGCAAAGCCCATCTCGTGGGTGACCACCAGCATGGTCATGCCGCTCCTGGCCAGGTGCTTCATCACGTCGAGCACCTCCTTGACCATCTCGGGATCGAGGGCCGAGGTGGGCTCGTCGAACAGCATCACCTTGGGCTGCATCGCCAGGCTGCGCGCGATCGCCACCCGCTGTTGCTGGCCGCCCGACAGTTGGAAGGGGTGCTTGTGGACATGGTCTTTAAGGCCCACCCGGTCGAGCAGCTCGAGCGCGCGGGCCTCGGCCTCGGCGCGGGTCAGGCCGCGCACCCGGCGCGGTGCCAGCGCCACGTTGTCGAGCACGGTGAGATGCGGGAACAGATTGAATTGCTGGAACACCATGCCCACTTCCGCACGCAGCTTGTCCAGCGCCTTGGCGTCGTCATTGACTTCAATGCCGTCCACCACGATACGACCGTCGTCATGGGTCTCCAGCCGGTTGAGCATGCGCAGCAGCGTGCTCTTGCCCGAACCCGAGGCCCCGATGATCACGGCCACCTCGCCGGCATTGAAATGGGTGCTGATGTCCTTGAGCACATGGTGCGGGCCGAAGTGCTTGTTGACCCGCTCGACCGTGATCAAGGGGGGGCTGGCGGCGCTGGCGGGGTTCATCGCAGCTTGCCTTCGATGTCGTAGCGGCGCTCGACCGCGTCGCTGATGGCAGTCATCACGGTGGTCAGCAGCAGATAGATGATGGCGGTGGCGACGAACACCGGCACCGCCTGGAAGGAGGTGCTCTTGACCTGCGAGCCGGCATTGGTCAGCTCGACCACGCCGATGGTGAAGGCCAGCGACGAATCCTTGAGCAGCGCCACGATGTTGTTGACCAGCGGCGGCAGCGCGATCTTGAAGGCCTGCGGGAAGCTGATATCGATGAAGGTGTGCCAGCGCGACAGACCGAGCGAGCGGGCTGCCTCGATCTGCCCCTTGGGCACTGCCAGCAGGCCGGCACGGATGGCCTCGGCGTTGTAGGCACCCACATTGAGCGCCAAGGCAATGCAGGCGGCGGTGAATTCGTTGAAGCGGAACACCGGGCTGATCTCGGGCAGCGCGAAGTAGACGAACAGCACCTGCACCAGCAGCGGCGTGCCGCGCATCACCCAGATATAGAAACCCGCCACCCAGCGCAAGGGCCCCACCCTGGACACCTTGCCCAGCGCCGCCACCACCCCCAGCACCACGCCGATCACGCCCGAGACCAGCGTGAGTTGCACCGTCACCCGGGTGCCGTCGGCAAACAACTGGGTGTTGTTGCCAATCGGGTCGGGCGCCATGGCCAGCGGGACGGCAATCAGCCACAGGATCAACAACAGCAGCAGCGACGCGGCCAGCATCGTCGCGCTGCTGCGCCGCTGGCGCGACCAGTCCGCAGGCCACAGGGAAAGGGCACGGTCCAAGGCAACTCGCGGCTTACTTGCAGCGGATGTCTTCGTTGAACCACTTCTTGCTGATGGCGGCATAGCTGCCATCGGCCTGGATCGCGGCCAGGGCCTTGCTCACCTCATCGGCCAGACCGGTGTTGCCCTTGGCCACCGCCGAAGCGATGCGCTCGATGAAGAGGAAGTCGCCCATCTTCATGCCGGCGCCAGGGTTGGCGGCCAGCGAGTTCAGCGCCACGAAACGATCGGTGACCCAGGCGTCGACCCGGCCGCTGGCCAGCGCTGCACGGGCGTCGGTGTCCTGCGGATAGTTCTTGACCTCCTTGACCGCCGAGACCTTCTTGACGTTCTCCAGGTAGGTGGTGCCGGTCTGCACCGAGATCACCTTGCCGGCCAGGTCCTTGGCACTCTTGATCGCGCCGTCCTTGGCGATGATCACGCCGCCCGAGCAGTAGTGCGGCTCGGTGAAGGTCACGGCCTTGGCGCGCTCATCGGTGATGCCGTGCGAGGCGATCACCATGTCCCAGCGATCCTGGCGCAGGCCGGTGAGCAGGGCATCGAAAGACAGCGCCTTCCATTCGATCTTCAGGCCCATCTTGGCCACCAGCGCCTCGGCCAGGTCGACCTCGAAGCCGGCCAGCTTGGCGCCCTGGAAATAGTTGAAGGGGGCGAACTGGCCCTCGGTCGCGACGATGATCTTGCCGTCCTTGCGGATCTCGTCGATGGTGCGGGCGTCGGCCTGGGCCACCCAGCCCAGCAGGGCGGTGC
>JAYUQJ010000429.1:0-3061 GCA_043756825.1 Betaproteobacteria bacterium
TGCGCAGCGGCAAGATCCGCTACTGGGGGGTGTCGAATTTCCGCGGCTGGCGCATCGCCGAAATGGTCCGTATCGCCGCGCAGCTCGGCGTGCCGCAGCGCCAGATCAGCCGGGTGGCCGACCTGCTGCAGTTCCAGCGCTTCGTGCGGACCATGGCCGCGCGCTGCGGCCAACTGCTCAACCTCAATGCGGTGGCCAACGATCTGGGCGTGGCCCAGACCACCGCGCGCGATTGGCTGGCGGTGCTCGAAGCCAGCTACATCGCCTTCCGCCTGCCGCCGTATCACAGCAATTTCGGCAAGCGTCTGGTCAAGACACCCAAGCTCTACTTTCACGACACCGGCCTGGCGGCCTGGCTGCTGGGCATCACCGACGCGCGCACGCTGCAGGTGCACCCGATGCGCGGCGCGCTGTTCGAGAACATGCTGGTGGTGGAATACCTCAAGCATTGCCAGCAGCAGGGCCTGGCCAATGGCCTGTACTTCTGGCGCGACAACATCGGCAACGAGGTCGATCTGCTGATCGAGCGCGCTGGCGAGCTTTGGCCGATCGAGATGAAATCGGGTGCCACCTTCCAGGGCGAGTGGCTGCGCAGCCTGACCACCTGGCAGCGCCATGCCGCCGCCGCCCGCCAGGGCACGCCGATGCTGATCAGCGGCGCGCCGGGCTCGGGCATGCACCAGGGCATGATGCTGGCCGAGTGGCGCGATGCGCTGGGGATGTTGGCGCCGGCTGGCGCCAAGCGCGCAATACCAAAGGAGATACCTTGACCATGCTCACTGACAACCTCGCCGCCCTGCTCAGCACGGTGCGCACCCCGGGAGACTTCTGCACCGCCGGCGTCCGCGCCATGCCCTTGCCCGGCCTGGTGGTAGAAGGCGTCGGCCCCATCGCCCTGCCATTGCTGCAGGTGCAGGCCGATCAATTGATCGCCATTGCCGAGCGTGCCCCCTACGGCCGGGGCGAAGAAACCTTGGTCGATACCGAGGTCAGGCGCACCTGGCAGCTCGCGCCTGGGCGTGTGCGCATCGAAGGCCGGCATTGGGCGCAGGGCCTGGAGGCCATCGTCGAACAGGTGCGAGGCGGCCTGGGCGTGACCGGCAAGGTGGTGGCCGAGCTGTACAAGCTGCTGGTCTACGACCAGGGCAGCTTTTTTGTCAGCCACCGCGACACCGAGAAGGCGCCGGGCATGTTTGCCACGCTGGTCATCGCGCTGCCGTCCCACCATGCAGGCGGTGAGCTGCTGGTGCGCCACCAGGGCCGCGAGCTGCGGCTGGGCTTGCAATGCCCCGACCCGGGCGACGCCGCCTTTGCCGCTTTTTATGCCGACTGCACACACGAGGTCTTGCCTGTCACTGCCGGCTGCCGTCTGGTGCTGGTCTACAACCTGTTGCGCAAGGGGGCGGGCACGCTGCCCCGGCCGCCCAGCTACTTGGCCGAGACGGCGGGCGTGGCCAGCCAGTTGCTGCAATGGTCTGACGGCAAGCGAGTGGCGGGTGATGCGCCAGACGACAGCCCCGACAAGCTGGTCTACCCGCTGGCACATGCCTACACCCCTGCCGAGCTGTCATTCCAGGCCCTCAAGGGGGCGGATGCGGCGGTGGCTGCGGTGCTGGTGGACGCCGCCGCGCAGGCCGGCTGCGATCTGCATCTGGCCTTGCTGACGGTGGAGGAGAGTGGGTCTGCCGAGTCCACGGGCTATTCGCGTTCACGCCGCTGGGGGCGTGACAGCGGCGACGAGGACGATGAAGACTTCGAGATCGGCGAAATTATTGAGCGCAGCCTGATGCTGTCGCACTGGGCGCTGCCTGATGGCCGCGCCGCCGGCCTGGGTGGGATCCCGTTTGCCGACGATGAAATCTGCCCTGCCGATGCGCTGCAATACATGGCGCCGGACGAGCAGTATTTTCAGGAGGCCACCGGCAATGAAGGGGCGTCGTTTGACCGCACTTACCGGCGCGCCGCGCTGGTGCTGTGGCCGCAGCACCGCCGCCTGGCGGTGTTGAACCAGGCCGGCCTGGCCGCCACGCTGCCTTGGTTGGATCTGCTGGCCGGGCAGTGGCTGGCCGAAGGCGGGCAGAAGGGTTCGCCGCTGTGGTGTGAGGCGCATGAGCTGGTGAGCCATATGCTGAAATCCTGGCCCAGGCGGGAAGGCTATTTCCAGCCGGCGGACAACAGCGCAGCTTGCCAAGGGCTCACGCTGCTGGCGCGGCTGCAAGACGCCGAGCACGTCGAGGCCATGGTCACCCAGGTGATGGCGACCGGCGTGCATGGCCAGGGCGAGAACGCAGCTTTGCTGGCGGCCCTGGGCCTGCTGCCGGCCAGCCGGGCCGGCGAGTTGCTGGCGCGGGTGGTCCAAGCCAATGCGGCCCTGGGCCTGGGTGCCTGCGCCGACCTGCTGCGCCAGGCGGTGCTGGCGGGGTTTGAGGCCGGGCGTTTGCGGGCCGCCGCCAGCGCGCTGGTCGAGGCGCTGCCGGGTGATCCAGCGCGGCCGCTGCCGGCCGGCCATTTGCCGTCGCCCCAGGCGCTTGATGCCCAGGCGATTGCTGACCTGATGACTGCGTTGTGCCCCATAGACACTGGCCTGGCCGACCGCGCGGCGGCCCACCTGCTGGCCTGGCCCCAGACTTACGGCCTGGACGCCTTGCTGGTGCCGGCCTCGCGCCGCTGGGCCGCCATTGGCAATTCGCCCGAGGTTTTCAAGGCCGCGTCGGTGCAGCGCCTGTGCGCCGTCTGCCGCGCGCATCTTGAAACGCGGGTTGCCTTGCCCCTGGCGCCGCCGGGCGACTGGCGCCGTGACAGCACCCTGCCTTGCCGCTGCCAGCACTGTGAGGAGCTGGCCCGGTTTCTGGACAGCCCCGATCAGCGCATCTGGCGCTGCAAGGCAGCCGAGCTGAGACGCTCGCATGTGCTGTCGTCGATCCGGGGCGCCGGCAGCGATGTGGCCAGCGTGACCGACAAAACCGGCCGCCCCTACGCCCTGGTCTGCACCAAGAACCAGGCCAGCTACGAGCGGCGGGTGCTGCAGCGCCAGCAGGATCTGGCGGATCTGGCGGGGCTG
>JAYUQJ010000430.1:0-3061 GCA_043756825.1 Betaproteobacteria bacterium
AACAACAGCTCGCGGGGCGCCGCCGGCCAGCCGGGGGTGGACGCGGCCAACCCGCGCGCCAACAACGCCATGGGCCAGATCATCCGCTGGGTCGAGGACGGTGACTTCGACGGCCTGGGCTTCCGCTGGAACCACCTGGTGCTGGCGGGCGACCCGGTCAACGCGCAGACCGAGGCCCAGGGCAACATCAAGGGCGACATCTTCGGCTGCCCCGACGGCCTGGTGATGGACCCGCGCGGGCTGCTGTGGATCCAGACCGATGCCCATGCCACGCAGATGTACAAGGGCGAATTCGCGCGCCTGGGCAGCAACATGATGCTGGCCTGCGACCTGGCCACCGGTGAGGTGCGGCGCTTCATGACCGGCCCCTACAACTGCGAGGTCACTGGCGCCGCCTTCACGCCCGACGCGCGCACGGTGTTCGTCAACATTCAGCACCCGGGCGAGTCGCCCAGCGACCGCAGCGACCCGAAAGACCCGATGAAGTTCTCGCGCTGGCCCGACGGCGCCGCCGCCACGCGGCCGCGCAGCGCCACGGTGGTGATCCGCAAGGCTGACGGCGGCGCGGTGGGCAGCTGACGCCCCCCGCCGCGCCCTGTACAAGCGCGATCTGGATTCACAGGCCGTGCGTCGCCAGCATCCGGCCGTGTGCATCAGGAATGACCATGAGATCACCAATGCCGCCTGGAAGGACGGCGCGGAGAATCACCAGCCCGCAACCGTAGGCCTGTACGCTGATCGTGCGGCCGCCGGCCTGTGCGGGTCTCGGGTCAGCCCGGCTTGGCTGCCTTGGCCTTGGCGTCGGCGTCCTCGTGGTATTTCTTCAATTGCGCCAGCCAGGCCGTCCAGTCGTAGGGCCCGGTGGTGAAGCGCTTCTGCAGATTGCCCAGCACGCCGCCCCAGGCCCGGTCGAAGTAGGCATGGGCCTGGTCCCACTGGCCGCCGTCGGCCGGTGCCAGGCGCACGATCACGAAGGTGCGCTGGGCGCGGGCGTCCGCCAGGTGGGGCGGGGCGTTCCAGTCGAAGCTGAGCATGCGCGGCGGCTGCAGCGCCATGAAGCGCATGTCGTCGGCACCCCGGGCGCCCGGCTTGGCCAGCGGGTCGATGTGGATGTGGAAGGCGCCGCCCACGCGGGCGTCGACCACCGCGTCCGGCGCAAAGAAGCTGACGATGCCCTCGCGGGTGGTCCAGGCGGCCCACACCGCGTCGATCGGGGCATTCACCAGCACCTCCTTGTCGATCGCGCGTTCGGCCGCCCCGGCGCCCATGGCGGCCAGGCCCAGCCCAAGCGCCAGGGCCAGGGCCAGGGCAGGGCGCCAGCGGGCGGGGGCGGGCGCGCGCGCGGTCAGGGTGGTGGTGGGCAGCGGCGGGTGGACAGGCCTGGACATCTCCGGTGAACGCAGCACGTGACCTTAGCCCAACTTTGCCCGGGCATGGCGGCTCGGCAGGGCAAGCTACCTTTATCATCCAGGCATGATCCCTGCCCAAGATGTGGCCCGTGTCCGCCTGGACAACGCCCTGCGCCTGTTTGATGAATTCGTGCAGGTCAGCATCAAGACGCCCGACGCCGCCACCCTGCGCGGTCTGGAGCGGCGTTTTGCCGAGCGGCTGCAGATCCAGCCCAGTTACTGGAGCCAGATCAAGAGCCGGTCGCGCCAGATCGGTGAGCGCCTGGCGCGCCAGTTCGAGCAGCTGTGCCGCAAGCCCGTGGGCTGGATGGATATTGCCCACGACCCAGCAGCGCTGCCGGCAGGCGCGCCCGCCCCTGCCGGCAGACCCGAGTCGGTCGCACCGCCACCCAGCCAGCCGCAGGACGATGACGAGCGTTTCATCGTCGGTCTGGTATTGACCTACTACCGCCGCCACCCGCAGCGCGCGCGCACCCGTCTGCTGGACTTGCTGGGCGAGGTGCTCACCCCCCCGGCCAACCCCCCGGCCGGCGTCCCCGGTGCGGCAGGCCCGCCCCGGCCCGCCGCGCCCGGCGTGCGCAAGGCCGCACCCAAGCCGCCGCCCAGCGCGGATGACGATATGGCCCTCTGGACCCGTACCCGGTCCGGCATCGCACCGCTCAAGGGCGGGCGCTGAGGGCGGCCCGATCGCGTCGCCCGGTGGCTCGGGACAAACCCGAATCCTTGCTCAAATCACTTGCGCAAGATAAATATCTGTTTATCATTCGGACAAGTTTCAAGACAGCCCCTGCGGCCCCTGAAACGACACTTCCGATTCACCCCCAACGTGCCAGAGCCCGCATCGCCATGTCCCACCTGAACCTGTCGTCCGCCTGCAGCACCGCGCCCCTGGCGTGGTTTGCGGCCGATGCGCAGCACGGGTCAGGGGTCTGTCAGCGGTTTCGTGCCTTGGCTGTCCTGCATGCAACTGCCCCACCGGGCATGGTCTGGGTATGAGCCGGTTCGGCTGAACCGTCTCACCCCCGAACGGCCCGGTGCGCAGCCAGCGAACCGGGCCGTTTCGCTTGCTGCTCCGCCTTTGGCCTGTTTCCCCTTTTCAACCGGCACCCCAGGGTGCCAAGGAGCCTCCCATGAAGATCACCGTCCGTCTGTCCAAGCCCCGCAATCCGCTGGTGGCCGCCGCCCTGCAGCGCCGCGCTGGCGCGCACCGCCGCTCGGCCGGCGCCCTGCGCCAGCGTGACCGCCGGACCCTGCGCCGCGAGTTGCAGCACACCCGATCCAGCCCCTGAAACGACAGCCAGTGGATCCGCGCCTTCTGGCGTGGCCTGCTGATGGAGATGACCATGTCCGACAGCCTGCACGGCTTGAGCAGCCCCTTGGGCGCCCCCGGCGTCCACCCCCTGCGGCAGCTTGCCGCGTCCGCCCTGCGGCAGGCCAGCCGCAGCCTGGGCCGCCTGGCCCGCAAACTGGCCGTCCGCCGGGCAGATGCGCGCCGCCAGCGCGCGCCCGAACTCGAGTTCTATGCCGAATCCGGCGCGCCCGAGGGTGCGCTCTACCTTGACGGCGAGCTGGTGGGCCACCTGCCCGGTGTCACCCGGCTGTGACCGGTGGCGGGGGGGGGGGGGCGGGCTTTTGGGGGCCCCCCCCGCCAC
>JAYUQJ010000431.1:0-8294 GCA_043756825.1 Betaproteobacteria bacterium
GCCTGGGCCGAGCTGCGGGTGCGCAACCTGGCGGTGTTCACCCGTCTGGCGCCCGACTACGCAGCCTGCGCAGTGGCGGCCGGCCAAGCGGGTGCAGCGCAGCAGGTGCTGCAGACGATGTTTGCCGAACAGCCCGGCATCGACCTGCTGCGCGCGCTGGCCGCGCTGGACGCCGCCGCCCCGCCACCGGCCGCAGGCCCCCTGGCTGCCGCCCCTGGCCGGGCGCCGGACCGGCTGCTGAGCCTGCTGCTGGCCCAGCCCAGCCTGTCAGCTGCGCTGGAACTGCTCGACCTGCCGCCTGCACAGTGGCCCGAGACCGCCTGCCAGACTGCGCGCGACGCCGTGGCCCGTGCCGCCCGCCCGCTGCAGCGCTACCGCTGCGCGGCCTGCGGTTTCGAGGCCCAGCGCCACTTCTGGCAGTGCCCGGGCTGCCTGGGCTGGGACACCTTTCCGCAGCAGCGCATCGAGGAACTGTGAGCCCTGCCGTGAGGCCGGCCTCACCGCCGCCACCGCTCACAACAAGGGCACGCCCGTCTTGGTCTGCAACTCGTCGCGGCTGACGCCGGGTGCCATCTCCACCACCTTCAAGCCGTGCGGGGTGACGTCCAGCACCGCCAGGTCGGTGATGATGCGGTCGACCACGCCCACGCCGGTCAGCGGCAGGGTGCAGTGCGGCAGGATCTTCAGATCAAAGCCGCCGTCCTTCTTGCGCGCCACGTGCTCCATCAGCACCACCACCTGCTTGACGCCGGCCACCAGGTCCATCGCGCCGCCCATGCCCTTGACCATCTTGCCGGGAATCATCCAGTTGGCCAGATCGCCCTTCTCGCTGACCTGCATCGCCCCCAGGATGCTGAGGTTGATCTTGCCGCCGCGGATCATCGCAAAGCTGTCGTGGCTGCCAAAGATGCTGCTGCCGGGGAGGGTGGTGACGGTCTGCTTGCCGGCGTTGATCAGGTCGGCGTCGACCTCGTCCTCGGTCGGAAAGGGGCCGATACCCAGCATGCCGTTCTCGCTTTGCAGCCAGACCTCGATGTCGGGGCTGACGAAGTTGGCCACCAGCGTGGGCAGGCCGATGCCGAGGTTGACGTAGAAGCCGTCCTGCAGCTCCCGGGCCGCGCGGGCCGCCATTTGATCGTGGGTCCAGGCCATCTCAGGCTCCCTTCTTTTCGGTCGCGGGTTTGCTCGCGGATTCGGTGACGGTGCGCTTCTCGATGCGCTTCTCCGGGGTGGCGTTCAGCACCAGGCGGCTGACATAGATGCCGGGCAGGTGGATGCTGTCGGGGTCCAGGCTGCCGGTCTCGACGATCTCCTCCACCTCGACCACACTGATCTTGCCGGCCATGATGGCCGCCGGATTGAAGTTGCGCGCGGTGCGCCGAAAGATCAGGTTGCCGCTCTTGTCGGCCTTCCAGGCCTTGCCCAGCGCCACGTCGGGCACCAGGGCGCGCTCCATCACATACTGGTGACCATCAAATTCGCGCTGCTCCTTGCCCTCGGCCACCAGCGTGCCCACCCCGGTGCGGGTGAAAAAGGCCGGGATGCCGGCACCGCCAGCGCGCAGGCGCTCGGCCAAGGTGCCCTGGGGGGTGAATTCCAGCTCCAGCTCGCCGGCCAGGTACTGGCGCTCGAACTCCTTGTTCTCGCCCACATAACTGGAGATCATCTTGCGGATCTGCCGCGTCTCCAGCAGCTTGCCCAGGCCAAAGCCGTCGACACCGGCGTTGTTGCTGATCACCGTCAGGTGCTTGGCGCCCGAGTCACGCAGCGCGTCGATCAGCGCCTCGGGGATGCCGCAAAGGCCAAAGCCACCGACGGCCAGCAACTGCTCATCGCGCACGATGTCAGCCAGCGCCGCCGCAGCGCTGGGGAAGATTTTGTTCATGGACGCGTCTTTCGCGGTTGGTTGTCAAATAAATGGGGTGCGGTCAGCACGGGGCGAAGCGTACTACTTACAGCATTAAGTAGGGGTTACGTAAAATCGCCTAAATCCTGCCGCCGGAGCCCCCATGCCTGAAACGCCGCCCCTGTCGCTGAGCACCGCAGAGCTGCAGCAGTTGCTGCACGACAAGGTGTTTGCCGGCTATGTACAGACCCTGGGCCTGCGCGTGGTGGCGCTGCGCGACGCCGACCTGGAACTGGCGCTGCCGGTGGTGCCGCACCTGGTGCATGTGGGCGGGGTGCTGTGCGGCCAGGCCCTGATGGCCGCAGCCGACAGCGCGATGGTGCTGGCCATCAGCCGCCAGCTGGGCGGCTTCCGGCCGATGACCACGGTGCAGTTGCAGACCAGCTTTTTGCGGCCGATCCCCGGCCCCGCAGCCGGTAGCGAGACCGAAGCCCGCATCATTGCCCGGGTGTTGCGCGCCGGCAAGAATCTGGTGTTCGGCGAGGTCCAGGCTTTTGACAGTGCTGGCCGGCTGGCGGCACACAGCACTAGCACCTATGCGCTGTTGTAAGCGTCCAGGCCCCTGCAATGCCCGACCTGCCACTCGACTACTGCACCGCCTTCGACCTGGCGCCGATCGGCCTGGTGCTGTCGCGCCAACGCCAGATCGTCGACTGCAACCAGCGGCTGCTGGCCATGTTTGGCGCGCAGCGTGACCAGTTGCTAGGCCGCAGTTTCGAAGTGCTCTACCCGACCGCGGTGGAATTCGAGCGCACTGGCGAGCGCATCGTCGCCAGCCTGGACGCTGCCGGCCGCTATGCCGACGAGCGGGTGATGAAACGCCTGGCCGGGCCATTGGCAGGTGAGTTGTTCTGGTGCCATGTCTCGGGCCACGCACTGGACCCGTCCGCACCCCATGCGGCAGGCATCTGGGCTTTTGAGGACTTGTCGTCACGGCGCAAGCTCAAGGTCGATTTCACCGCCCGCGAGCGCGAGATCGCCGCGCTGCTGATCGACGGCCTGACCAGCAAGCAGATAGGCAAGCGCCTGGTGATCAGCCCGCGCACCGTGGATGTCTACCGCGCCCGGCTGATGCGCAAGGTGGGCGCGGTGACCACGCCCGACCTGGTGCACAAGCTGCTGTCAGGTTGAACCCGGGCCAGTCGACCTGCCGGCCCGGGGCGGCTGAGAGGCCAGGCGCCGCCGGCCCGCTGCTCAGGCCGGCGGCCGGCTGGCCGCATCGGGCGCCGCACCCAGGCTGTCGTCAGCCGCCATGCCCAGTTCCTGGGCCATGCGCAGCACCCAGGCGCGCAGGGCAGCCAGCTCGGCAGCCTGGCGCGTCAGCTCGGACTTCAGTGCCACCAGTTCACCCACGCTGATCGCGTCGCCATCGCTGGCGCTGGCCGGCTCGCGTGCGGCGGTCATCTGCACCTCGCCGCACAGCAGGTGGGCCCAGCGCGATTCGCGTGCACCCGGGGCGCGCGGCAAGAGCACGGCGCGGGGCGGGAAGCGCTCGGCCAGGTCCTTGAGCAAGGCCTCGACTGCGGCGATGTCGGCAAACCTGTGCAGGCGTTCGGCATTGGCGCGCAGCTCGGCCGAGGTCTGTGGGCCGCGCAGCATCAGCACGGTCAACAGTGCCACTGCGGGCGCCGGCACATTCAGGCCGCGCACCGCGTTGTGCTCATAGCGCGTCACCCGGCTGCTGCTGCCCTCGAAGGCCAGGCTCATGCTCTTCAGCCCGTCAAGGGCGGCCAGCACGTCGGCATCGCCGGCATTGAGCACCGGGTCGCGCGCGGTCTTCTGGTTGCAACCCGCCACCAGGGTGTTGAGCGACAGCGGATAGGTGTCGGGCACGGTGGCGTGCTTCTCGACCAGCACGCCCAGCACGCGGACTTCCAGCGGGGTCAGGGCACGCGCCATGCAACCGCCCGGATCAGGCGCCGAAGCCGTCGTCGGCCGACAGCACCGCGCCATTGATGAAGTGGCTTTCGTTGGCGCACAACATCATCAGCGCGGCGTCCAGGTCCTGCGGCTGGCCCACACGCTTGCGCGGCGTCATGCCGATCAGCTTCTGGCCGGCCTCGGTCTGCCAATGCTGGTGGTTGAGCTCGGTGTCGATATAACCCGGGCACAGCGCATTGGTGTTGATGCCGAACTTGCCCCACTCCAGCGCCATCGCACGCGTCATGTGCACCACGGCGGCCTTGCTCATCGCATACACCCCGATCTGGCTGAGCACCTTCAGGCCCGCCATCGAGGCCACGTTGACGATGCGCCCGCCGGTGTAGGTGCCGGGTGCGGCGCCGCGCGAACGGGCGATCATGCGCTTGGCCACCTCTTGCGCCAGAAAAAAGGCACCCCGGGTGTTGGTGTTGAAGACGTAGTCGAAGTCTTCCGGCATCACGTCCACCAGGCGCTGGGTGGTGCTGACGCCCGAGTTGTTGACCAGGATGTCGATCGTGCCCACCTCGGTCTCGGCGTGCGCCACCGCGGATTTGATGCTGTCGTGGTCATTCACATCCAGCACCACCACATGCGCGTCGCCGCCCTGGGATTCGATCTCGGCGCGCAGCGTCTTCAGGCGTTCCACCCGGCGCGCGGCCAGCACCACCGCAGCACCGGCCTTGCTGAGCGTGCGGGCAAACTGCGCACCCAAGCCGCTGGAGGCGCCGGAGACGAAGGCCACGCGGCCAGAGAGGTCGATGTTGTAGCTCATGGGCGATCGGGTCTGTGACGGCGTCGGGCCGTCGGGTATGGGGGACAGGGCGGTGTCGGGCACGCATCCTGCCGGATCACCATAGCACGCCAGGTACAGGGCCAATAGCGCGTGGAGCGGCAGCGGCCGGCCCTGAAGCCTAAGCGAATGCGCGCGCCTGCCAAGCTGCGAACTGGGCGCCAAACCGGCCGCAAGCCCGCCGCGCAAGGCCGGCCAGACCGTGAACGATCCGGATGCGATACAAAAAGCACGATCGTTCTATTTTTTCTGCTGCCGGATAGAATTCGTTTTGACAGCCGGTCCTCCGGCGCATGACAGCCCACCCCCATCACAGGACAAGCCGGATGACACCTCAAGAGATTCTCAGCCAGTACGGCCCGCGCGAGGCCATGGAGTACGACGTGGTCATCGTCGGCGGCGGCCCCGGCGGCATGGCTTGCGCAATCCGCCTGAAACAGCTGGCGGCGTCCAGCGGGCGGGAGATCTCGGTGGTGGTGCTGGAGAAGGGGTCGGAGCCCGGCGCCCACATATTGTCGGGCGCGGTGATGGACCCGATCGCGATCAACGAGCTGATCCCCAACTGGCGCGATCTGGGCGCACCGCTCAAGCAGCCGGTGACTGGCGACCAGCTGCTGCAGCTGACCGAGGACGGCACTGCCACCATCCCTGACTGGCTGATGCCCACCTGCTTTCACAACCAAGGCAACTATGTCATCAGCCTGGGTGCGGTGGTCAAGTGGCTGGGCGAACACGCCGAAAGCCTGGGCGTCGAGGTCTTTCCCGGCTTCACCGGCGCCGAGTTGCTCTGCGACGAGCAGGGCCGGGTGCGCGGCGTGGCCACCGGCAACCTCGGCCTGGGCAAAGACGGCGAGCCGACCGAGAACTTCCAGCTCGGCATGGCGTTGTGCGCCAAGTACACCGTGTTTGCCGAGGGCGCACGCGGCCACCTGGGCAAACAGCTGATTGCCAAGTACAAACTCGACGAAGGTCGCGACCCGCCCAGCTATGCCATCGGCATCAAAGAGCTGTGGGAGGTGCCGGCCGACAAAGCCCGACCGGGCCTGGTGGTGCACACCAGCGGCTGGCCAATCACCGACGGCAGCTTTGGCGGCGGCTTTCTCTACCACCTGGATGGCAACCAGGTGACGCTGGGCTATGTGCTGGGGCTGGACTACCAGAACCCCTGGATGAGCCCCTTCGAGGAAATGCAGCGCTGGAAGACCCACCACGCCATCCGCGCCCACATCGAGGGCGGCAAGCGCATCAGCTACGGTGCGCGCGCCATCAACAACGGCGGCCTGCAGAGCCTGCCCAAGCTGGTGTTTCCGGGCGGTGCGCTGATCGGCTGCGATGCCGGCATGCTCAATGCCGCGCGCATCAAGGGCAGCCATGCGGCCATCAAGACCGGCATGCTGGCGGCCGAGGCCATTGCCTCGGCACTGTCCGCGGGGCGCAGTCATGATGAACTGACGGCCTACCCCGAGGCTTTCGAGGCCAGCTGGCTGCATGCCGAGCTGAAGCAGACGCGCAACTTCAAGCCGTGGTTCAAAAAGGGCCAGATGATCGGCACGCTGATGACCGGCATCGAGCAGTGGCTGATGCCCAAGCTGGGCTGGGTGCCGCCCTGGACCATCCATCGCAGCACGCCCGACCACGCGATGCTGCGCCCGGCTGCGAAGTGCCCGCAGATCGCCTACCCCAAGCCGGATGGCAAGCTCACCTTCGATCGGCTGAGCTCGGTCTTTGTCAGCAACACCAACCACGAGGAGAACCAGCCGGCTCACCTGACCCTCAAGGACGCCAGCGTGCCGGTGGCCCTCAACCTGGCCCAGTACGCCGGCCCCGAGAGCCGCTACTGCCCAGCCGGGGTGTATGAGTTCGTCAAGACCGATGATGGCGGCGACCGCCTGCAGATCAACGCCCAGAACTGCGTGCACTGCAAGACCTGCGACATCAAGGACCCCAGCCAGAACATCGTGTGGGTCACGCCAGAGGGCGGCGGCGGGCCCAACTACGCAGGCATGTGAGGCCAGACGCAGCGGCACCGCATTCGCGGGCCGGCGCCGCAGAGTATTGAACTGGGCCGCCTGGCGCCCGCAGTTGCGGGCTTGACGCCGCCCCAGCTTGCCGACAATCGGCGCCATCATGCAAGCGCTAAGGCTCAATGAGGTGCTGACGCGCGTGGTGGCCTGGCACAACCGGCACCCGCTGGCGCGCCGCATCACCGCTCTGCAGGTGCACAGCATTGGCGAGGTGCAGCTGCCCTTCGCCAGCGCCCGGCCCTGGGTCATGGCCGCAGCCGCGCCAACCCTGCCTGCGGCGCCCGAACTGCTGGACCCGCCCGAGGCGGCGCAGCCAGACCTGCACGACAGCGCCAGCGGCGCCGTCCGCGCCGAGCCGGGTGCCGAACCAGACCTCCACGCCGGCTGGGGCCCCCCGGCACGGCCTGACGGCGCCCCACCCGACGATGGACTGCAGCCGCCGCAGAGCGAAGCCGGCGCCGACGCCCATCCGGCCGGTCACTCTGATCCGGCGACGCCGGACGAAGGCCACGACACCACCCCAGGCACAGCCGCCGAGGTAGCCCCTGCCGCGCCGCAATCGATGCAGGACGAAGCCGACGACATGTTCGGCAGCGCTGACACCACCGGCGCAGCTGCAGCGGCGGACCCGGACACCGACACAGACACTAGCGATAACGACAACGGCCCGGAGATGCTGGTCGAATGGTCGACCGACGCTGACCCCATCGACGCAGACGCGACACCCGACCTCGCCGTACAGCCGCCGAGCGAACCCGACCCTGCCGATGATCCGACCTTCGCGCCCACCCTGGTGCTGCCGCAGCGCCCGGAGGACGCCAACGCAGACGTCAACGCAGCCGCCGAGTCGGACACCGATACGCCCCCAGAAAGCGACAGCGCAAGTGCCGACCTGCAGGCGGCCTTTGCGGCAGCCGCCGCCGACACCATGCCGATCACGCGGCCGGACGACGCCACCGCGCTTGCTGAAGCGCCCTTCCCCGCCACCCTGGTGATGAACCGGGACGAGGACGGCAACGCCACTTCGCCGGAGGAGGTCGCCGCGCCACACCGGCCCGAGCCACCGGTCGCAGCCTCGGCCCTCCCCCTGGCCAGCGATCCGGCTGAAGCGACCCTGGTCGATCCGGTACAGCCCGCCGCGCCGCCCGTGTCCGTGGCCGCTGCGGCGGTGCCATCGGCGCATCCGCACTCGTCCCCGTCCGCAGCCATCACCCGGCCTACCGGCCTGTGGGTGCAACTGCGGGCCTGGGTCGCCGGCCTGTTGGGCCCTCAGGTGGCGGGCATCCCGGCGCACCCCAGGCTGCAGGCCCTTTTCGACCGCGATTTCATCTGGCCGCTACGGCCGCGCCAAGTGGCCCGCTGGGCCCGTCGGCATGGCAGCCCCCAGCCGCTGGCGCCGGCCGACTGGCCCCGGCGCGTGGTGGACCACGATGCCCGGCTGCAGGCATCGGCCCGGGGCAAAGGCCTGGCCCACGATCTGCCCTTGCATGTGCTGACTGCGGCCATCGGCATAGGCGACCGGCGCATCCGGGTGCTGATCGATGCCCAGGGCCACATCCTCGGGCCGCGTGCCTACAGCCGGCCCCGGGTGGCGGCACTGAGCAGCCTCGCCGCACTGGGCTTGCTGGGCGCCGGCTGGGGCTGGCTGCCG
>JAYUQJ010000432.1:0-3048 GCA_043756825.1 Betaproteobacteria bacterium
GAGGCCAAGTACAAGCGCATCCCCTCGCAGTACGCGGCCCAGGGTTACGACGCGGCCCAGCTGATCGACGCGGCACTCACCAAGACCGGCGGCAAGGTCGACGACAAGAAGGCGCTGATGGCGGCCTTCCGCACCGCCGGCTTTGCATCGGTGCGCGGCGACTTCAAGTTCAACACCAATCAGTTCCCGATCCAGGACCTGCACATCTTCGAGGCCATCAAGGACGCCCAGGGCCGCATGACGCTCAAGACCGTGGCCACCCCGCTCAAGGCCGACAAGGACGCCCACGCCGACAAGTGCAAGATGACGCTGTGATGCCGGGCCGCCGGGCGCCTGCGCGCCGGGCCTGACCAGGGCGCGTTGCCGAGGCAGCCGCGCCCTTTTTTTTGCACGCCATGACCACTGCACTGATCCTCACCCAGGTGCTCAACGGGCTGCAGCTCGGGGTACTGCTGTTCTTGCTGGCGGCCGGGCTGACGCTGGTCTTCGGCATCATGAACTTCGTCAACCTGGCGCATGGCGCGCTCTACATGGTGGGTGCCTTCCTGGCCACTGCCATCACCGGCGCCAGCGGCTCTTTCCTGCTGGGGGCGCTGGGCGCGGTGCTGGGCACCATGGTGCTGGGCGTGGCCATCGACCGCATTGCGCTGGCCGGCCTGTACCGGCGCGACCACCTCGACC
The DNA here is from genome assembly GCA_043756825.1 of Betaproteobacteria bacterium. GTDB lineage: Bacteria > Pseudomonadota > Gammaproteobacteria > Burkholderiales > Burkholderiaceae_C > Pseudaquabacterium. Next base: position 682 of record JAYUQJ010000432.1, read on the forward strand.
AGGTGCTGGCCACCTTCGGCCTGGTGCTCTTCCTCAACGAGGCGGTGCGCATGGTGTGGGGCGTCAGCCCGCTGTACTCGCAGACGCCGGCCTGGCTGGACGGCACCGTGACCCTGGCCGGCTTCAGCTACGCCGCCTACCGGCTGGCGGTGATCGGGGTCGGCCTGGCGGTGGCGGCATTCTTGTACTGGCTGATCAACCGCACCCGGGTGGGCATGCTGATCCGCGCCGGCGCCACCCATGCGCCGATGGTGGCCGCACTGGGCGTCAACATCGGCCTGCTCAACACCCTGATCTTCGGCCTGGGCGCCGGCCTGGCGGCACTGGCCGGGGTGATGGCCGGGCCGATCTTCTCGGTGCAGTCGGGCATGGGCGAGACCATCCTGATCCAGACCCTGGTGGTGATCATCGTCGGCGGCATCGGCTCGATCCGCGGCGCCTTCCTGGCGGCGCTGATCATCGGCGTGGTCGACACCCTGGGCCGGGTCTTCCTGCCGATCTGGATGGGCGCGCTGATGAGCCAAGAGGTGGCGCAGGCCGCCGGCCCCGCGCTGGCGTCGATGCTGATCTACCTGCTGATGGCCGGGGTGCTGGCGTTCAAGCCCGATGGCCTGTTCCCGGTGCGGCCTGCGGGATGAGGGACGGCAAGACGCATGTGGCCTGAAACTGTCTCCTGGCAATCGCCCCGCCCCTGGGTGGTGGCCGCGCTGCTGCTGTTCTTCGCGCTGGTGCCGGTGGTGTCGGTGGCGACGAACCAGCCCTTCTACCTGACCCAGTTCACCCGGGTGATGGTCTATGCCATCGCCGCGATCAGCCTGAACCTGTTGATCGGCTACACCGGCCTGGTCAGCTTCGGCCATGCGCTCTACCTGGCGCTGGGCGCCTACGCGGTGGCCGTCCCGGCCTTTCACGGCATCACCAATGGCTGGGCTCACCTGGGCTTTGCGCTGGGCGGGGCGGCGCTGGTGGCGGCCGTCACCGGCCTGGTGGTGCTGCGCACCAGCGGCATGGGCTTCATCATGATCACGCTGGCCTTTGCGCAGATGTTCTTTTTTCTCGGCATCTCGCTCAAGCACTACGGTGGCGACGACGGCATGCGGCTGGACGCGCGCAGCCAGCTCTGGCCACTCGACCTGGGCAGCCCGCTGCAGCTCTACGGCCTGACCTTTGCGGTGCTGCTGGCAGTGCTGTATGGCCTGTGGCGCCTGGTGCACGCGCGCCTCGGCTTCACGCTGCGCGGCATCAAGGCCAACGAGCGGCGCATGAAGGCCCTGGGCTTTGCCACCCTGCGCTACAAGCTGGCGGCCTATGTGATCGCGGCGATGGTGGCGGCGCTGGCGGGTTTTCTGCTGGCCAACCTGACGATGTACGCCTCGCCGTCCTACACCGCCTGGTCGGTGTCGGGCGAGTTGATCGTGATCGTGGTGCTGGGCGGCATGGGCACGGTGGTGGGGCCGCTGGTGGGCGCGATGGCCTTTCTGCTGCTGGAAGAAGCCCTGGCCGCACTGACCCCGCACTGGATGGCGCCGCTGGGCCTGATCATCCTGGCAGTGGTGCTGGTGGCGCGGCGCGGGCTGTACGGCAGCCTGCATGAATGGGCCCGGCAGCGGGACGCCCGGCGTGATGCCGAGCGTTTGAAGAAGCCCCCGCCATGAGCGTCGCACACCCGGCGCCCACACCCGGCGCATTGCTGCAGACCTTGGGCCTGATCAAGCGCTTCGGCGGCCTGCTGGCCACCGACGCGGTGAGCCTGGCCCTGCTGCCCGGCGAGGTGCATGCGCTGATCGGCCCCAACGGCGCCGGCAAGACCACCCTGATCGGCCAGCTCACTGGCGAGATCACCCCCGACAGCGGCCAGGTCTGGCTGGCCGGTGAGGACGTGACGCCCCTGAGCGTGGTGCAGCGCTCGCGTCGCGGCCTGGCGCGCAGCTACCAGATCACCCAGGTCTGCCCTGACTTCACCGCGCTGGAGAACGTGGCGATGGCCGCACTGTCGCGGCACGGCGGCGCCTTCGGCGCCTGGACCCCGCTGCACCTGCAAGCCGAGGTGATGGATGCCGCCCGCGCCGCGCTCGACAGCGTGGGCCTGGGCCCGCAGGCGCACACGCCGGCTGCGGTGATGGCCCATGGCGAGCACCGCCAGCTGGAGCTGGCCATGGCCCTGGCGCTGCAGCCCCGGGTGCTGCTGCTGGACGAGCCCTTGGCCGGCATGAGCGGGCCCGAGAGCGAGACCATGGTGCAACTGCTGCAAAGCCTGCGTGGCCGCTACCCCATGCTGCTGGTGGAGCACGACATGCATGCGGTGTTTGCGCTGGCCGACCGCATCAGCGTGCTGGTCTACGGCCGCATCATCGCCACCGGCACGCC
>JAYUQJ010000433.1:0-3046 GCA_043756825.1 Betaproteobacteria bacterium
ACCAGGCCCATGTTCATGCGCGCCGCCTCGGTGCTGATGCGGAATCCCAGCCCCACCGTGGGCGAGCCGAAAAACTCGGCGACGATCGCACCGATCAGCGCCAGCGTGGCGTTGACCTTCAGTGCGTTGAACAAAAAGGGCATGGCCATCGGCAGGCGCAGGTCGATCAGCGTGCGGGCATAACTTGCGGCGTAACTGTGCATCAGCTCCAGTTCCAGCTTGCCCGCTGCCTGCAGGCCGGCCCGCGTGGCCACCAGCATCGGAAAGAAGGTCATCAGCACGACCACCGCGGCCTTGCTGGGCCATTCGAAGCCGAACCACATCACCATGATCGGCGCCACTGCCACCAGCGGGACGGTGCTGGTGAGATTGGCCAGCGGCAGCAGGCCGCGCTGCAGGAAGGGCGCACGGTCGATCGCCACGGCCACCGCAAAGCCCAGGCCCGAGCCCAGCGCCCAGCCGACCAGCACGGCCTTGCCGACGGTCTGCACGAAATCGCCGGCCAGGGTGGGCCAGCGGTCGACCATCATCTGGGCGATCCAGGCCGGTGACGGCAGCAGCACCCGTGGCACGTCGAACAGGGTGACGCCCACCTGCCAAAAGTAGAGGATCCAGCCGCCGAAGACCGCAGCGGCCAGCGCGCCGAACGCGGGGTGGCCATCCAGCGCGGCGATCTGGCGCACGTTGCTGGTGGCGAAGAAAACCACGCCGGCGCCCCACAGCAGCAGCAGCGGCGATGCATTCGGCACGCTGCCCGCGTCAGGCACGGCCTGCCACAGCCCGGCGGCCAGCAGCCCCGCGGCAACCCACCAAAGCAGCACTGTGCGCGGGATCTTCAGCGACCGGGCAGCGCTCATGTTGGGTGTCGCTGGCGCAGCACCAGGCGCTCGATGCCGGCCACCGCGGCCGTCAGGCCTAACCCCAGCAGCGCCGACATCACCAGCGCCGACCAGATGCCCACGGTGTTGCCGTAGTAGCTGCCGGTCAGCAGCTTGGCGCCCAACCCGGCTTGCGCGCCGGTGGGCAGCTCGGCCACCATCGCGCCGACCAGCCCGGCGGCGATGGCCACCCGCAGCGACGGGAACAGGTAAGGCAGCGCCGACGGCATCCGCAGCAGCCAGAACGCCTGCAGCCGGCTGGCGGCGTAGGTGTGCATCAGCTCGGTCTCGATGCGCTGCGGCGCGCGCAGGCCCTGCACCATGGCCACCGTCACCGGAAAGAAGCACAGGTACATCGCGATGGTGGCCTTGGGCGCCACGCCACTGAAGCCCAGGCTGCCCAGGATCACCAGCACGATGGGCGCGATGGCCAGCACCGGCACCGTCTGGCTGGCCACGATCCAGGGCAGCAGCGCCCGGTCGAGCGTGCGGCTGTGCACGATGGCCGCCGCCAGCACCACGCCCAGCAGCGTGCCCAGCACGAAGCCCACCAGCGTGCTCTGCGCAGTGACGGCAGCGTGGTACAGCAGGTTGCGCGGCGAATCCAGCGGCCAGTCGACGATGCTGCTGTAGAGGTCCACCGCCACCTGGTGCGGCGCGGGCAGCACCGGGCGTTCCATGTTCCAGGCCACGTTGACAAGATCAGCGGCGGTCCAGTCGCCGTTGGGATGGCTGTTGGGCAGCACGCGTTCGATGGCGCCGGCCCGGTTCAGGCCCACGGCGCCGGCGTACCACAGCGCCAGCACGCACAGCAGCACCGTGGCCACGGGCAGCCAACGTTGAACGAAAGGCAAGGGCTGGGCCATGGGTCGTCAGTGCGCACCGTGCCCATCGGCCAATCCCTCACGCACCTCGTGCGCCAGGGCCATGAACGCGGGGCTGTCGCGCATCCCCAGCGTGCGCGCATCAGGCAGGGTGGACGGGATGATCCTGAGGATGCGCCCGGGCCGCGGCGACATCACCACGATGCGGGTACTGAGGTACACCGCCTCGGCAATGGAATGGGTGACGAAGACCACCGTGCGACGCTCGCGCTGCCAGAGCTGCTGCAGCTGGTCGTTGAGGCCGTCGCGGGTGATCTCGTCGAGCGCGCCGAAGGGCTCGTCCATCATCAGGATCTTCGGCTCGAAGCCCAGCGCCCGGGCGATCGACACCCGCTGCTGCATGCCGCCCGACAACTGCCAGGGGTACTTGCGCTCGAAGCCGGTCAGACCCACGCGGCCCAGCTGCTCGCGCGCCACGGCCTCGGCCTCGGCCTTGGGCCGGCCCTGGATCTGCAGCGGCAGCATCACATTGCCCAGCACCGTGCGCCACGGAAACAGCGCCGGTGCCTGGAACACATAGCCATAGGCCCGCGCCAGCCGGGCGTCGTGGGGTGTGAGGCCGTTGACCTGCACCCGGCCGGCGGTGATCGGCTCGAGGTCGGCGACCACCCGCAGCAGGGTGGTCTTGCCACAGCCCGACGGGCCGATCAGCGAGACAAACTCGCCCGGCTGGATCTGCAAGTCGATATCGCTGAGCGCCTGCACCGGCGGGTCATTCGGCTGGGCCGACGGGTAGATGACGCTGGCCCCCTGCACATCCACCGCGGCAGGCGCCCCAGTGGCGGGCATCGGGCGGGTGGCTGGCGTTGCGGCGCTGCGTCGATCAGGGGCATTCATGTCGTGGGGCGGGCGCCGGGCTGCAAAACCTAACCAGATGGTCAGCTTATTGTCACCGAGCTAGCCAGATCTGTGCCATGCCGGATGCCGGCGCCGGCCCTGGGATCAACCCGGGGGGCCGGGGCCGCCGAAGGGCGCCGAACCAAAGCGACTCGCGCCACGAGAATGCGCCTGACGTGCGCCAGCTCTTGCGACTTGCCTAGGCACACATGTCGGGAGGTCGAAGCGTGGGGCTCCAACCGGGTGGGGCGTGATCCGAGCGATGTCGTCTCAGCTCAACCGCTCCCCATACTGCAGCGCGCGCGACGACAGCTTTGCGGCAACCCAATCTCGTTGGTCTCGGCCTACTATCGACCCATAGGAGTCATCCAGCCCCTTGCCCTGAAGCAGCCGTCCGAGCCTGCCGCCGCATAAGCGGCGCAGGGTGCGAGGCCCGCATGGCGCGGG
>JAYUQJ010000434.1:0-8246 GCA_043756825.1 Betaproteobacteria bacterium
CTCCGGGCCACCGGCCCCGCCCACCGTGCCCGCCACCGCCTTGCTGGTCAACCGCCCTCTGTTGACGCCCCGCGCCCTGTACCAGGACGTGGCCGAGCGCCTGCGCCAGCAGATCTTCAGCCGCGAGCTGGAGCCCGGCGCCTGGATCGACGAGCAGAAGCTGGCGCTGCAATACGGCATCAGCCGCACCCCCCTGCGCGAGGCGCTGAAGGTGCTGGCGGTCGAGGGCCTGGTGACGATGAAAGTGCGGCGCGGCGCCTATGTCACCGAGATGTCGCACACCGACGTGGCCCAGGTCTACCACCTGATGGGGCTGCTGGAATCCGACGCCGCCGGCCAGGTGGCCGCCACAGGCAGCAAGGCCCAGATCGCCGAGCTGCAGGGCCTGCACGACCGGCTGGAAGCACAGACCGGGCAGCGCGACGCCTTTTTCGCCACCAACGAAGAGTTTCACCTGCGGCTGCTGGACGTGGCCGGCAACCGCTGGCGCGCCCAGATCGTGCAAGACCTGCGCAAGGTGATGAAGCTCAACCGCCACTTGTCGCTGTTCCGCCAGGGCCGGGTGGCCGAATCGCTGGCCGAACACCGCGCGGTGATGACCGCGATCCAGGCGCGCGACGCCGCCGCGGCCGCCCGGCTGATGCGCCAGCATTTCGACAACGGGCTGAGCGCCGCGTCGGCCTGAGGCAAGGCCGGCACAGGTGGGCCGGGTTGGAAAAGTCGGCCGGGTTCGACCCGGCCACCGGCCTGGCCAAGGCGCAGGCGGGCGAGCCAGCCAGCGGCGGGTGCGCCATGCGGCTGAGCAGCGACACACCGGTCGTTGCGGCGGCAAAACCGCCGGCTGCAGGTCCCCTGCAGCCGGGTCAGGAACTGCTGCACCTCGTCGAAGCTGACGTTCTCCACCGGCCGCTGATCGTCGCCCTTGAAATCGCTGGGGTTGCCGCCCATCAGCGCCTGCCACAGGGCCTGGGTGCAGGCGCTGTCGGCCAGCCAGAAGCCCTGGCTCAGGCGCACCCGGTGGCGCGGGCCTTCGTCGGCGTAGCACTCGGGCTCGGGCTCGTCGTCGGGCGAGCCCATCCAGAATTCGCCGGGGGGGATCCAGCGGAAGCGTTGGGTCAGGCCATAGGCCAGCAAATCGGCAAACAGGCCGTGGATGCGGTCTATGCCCAGTTGCCACTGGGTGGATTCGTGCAGCGGGATGCCACGGCCCTGCACTTGCTGGGCCGAAGCCGGCACGAACGCTTGCGACGGATCGCCGGTACCGACGTCAGACACCTCGAAGCGTTGCTGCAAGCTGCCCAACGGCGGCGCCAGTGCATAGACGCCTGATCGGCCCCGGCCCCATTCAGCGGCCCAGCGCGGGCGCGGCAAGCTGTCCAGCTTGACCACGGCGTCGTCGAAACCGATTTCGCAGGGCAAGCTGCCGCTGAACAGGGTCAACAGGCTTTGTTCGGCGGGAACCAGGTCCTCCACCCACTGGCGGCCGTCAGCCGGGCGCAGCGCCACTGCGCTGGTGCTGCGAACCTCATCAACGCAGGAACTGCGCGCCGAGACGGTCTGCTCACCCGGCACCAGCCACAGCTGCTGGCCGCGCAACTCCAGGCGTCGGGACTGGCGTGGCTTGGGCAAGAGTGACTGGCGAGCGCGCAGCAAGTCGGCCGGGGCCAGGCCGGGCGGGGCATCTTGCGCCCCGGTGAGGGCCCACAGCGGCGCGATCAGCGGGGATTGCAGGCCCAGCCAGATGGCATCGGCGCCTTGCCGGGCCAGCAGATCGCCGGCATAGCCAGCCAGGCCCGGCAAGGGCGGACCCGGCTCGGCGACGGCCTTGGCCAGCGCCGCCAACCAAGCGTGGGCATCGTCAACATGCCGGGCCAGCACAGCAGGCAGCGCAGCCGCCGGCACCTGCGCATGGGCCTGCCAGATCAGGGCCTCCATCACCTCGGTGGACCGGCCGCGGCCCGCATGCATCCGGCACATGGCGGCCAGCACGGCCACCCGGTCAGGCACCGGCAGATCGGCCAGGCGCGGGCGCCACAGCGCCGCCGCCTCGGCCGTGAGCGGCCTGCTGCGCAGGCTGGTGGTGAGCGCGGGCCGGTGGGCCCAGAGCAGGCCTTCCAGCCCGGGTTCGCCGCGCAGGGCCGGGCTGCCCAGGCGCAAGGCCCGCAGCATGGCTGGCTCCATCTGCACGCAACAGGCTGCACGCATCAGCAAGGCGTCGCGCAAACTGGCCAGGCGCTTTAGCTCGGCCAGCCTTTGGCCGGGTGTGCGCCAGCGCCCCCGCTGTGCCCGCAGGGCCGGGCCGGGCTGCAGGCAATGCACCGCCAGGGCCTGGGCCGCCGCCATACCCACTTGCCGGCTGGCCAGCGGCGCCCAGCAGACGGGGATGGCGCCGGCGCGGCGCAGTTCATGGGCATACCTGTACCAAGCAGCCTGAGCCGACGTGTTGGCGGACAGCGCGCCCAAATCGGTCAGCAAGGCCACCACTGTGCCGGGCGGTGGCATCGGCAAGGCGGCGGGCAGGCGCCGACGACCGGGCAAACGCGGCCCGGCCATGACCTCGTCGGGCCGCCCGGCCACTGTCCATTGGCGCAGGCCGGCCGCGCCGCGCAGCCGGACCACGGCGCGTTGCAGCTGCTCGAAATCCCGGACATAGGGCTGCATAGGCTCGGCCACATCCCACACCAGCCACAGCCCACCGCCCCACAGCTGCTGCTCCTGACGCGGCAGACGGGCCGGCAATCTTGCCCGACCCAAGGTGGCCACCAGTTGTTGCACATCCACGCCGCCCTGGCGGCGCACGGTCATCGAAGCCTTGAGCGCAGGCCACAGCCGGGTAGGCGGTACCAGCGGAACGAAGGCTGGCGCGGAACTGGATCGGGGTTGGCAGCCGGCCATCGTCAAGGACTCAACAGACCCCACACCCGATTCAGCACCTGCGACTTGCGCCAGAGGACGCACCGACACCACCCCCAGATGCTCGGCCAGCAGCGGTGCTCGCTGAGTGGCCGGATGCGGCGGCTCGCCGCCGCTGGCCGGCGGAAGCTGATGGCCCTGCCCGATCCTGGCATCGCTGCGTTGGCCGAAGCCTGCGGCATCCTGGTCGTCGGCAGCGGCCACTGGCGGCCGGTAGCCCAGCAGCTGCGCCAGACGCAATGCCGCGTCAACGTCGTCCCCGGCCAGCACCAGCGCCGCCAGCAGGTCTGCGCGATCGGACGCCGCGCGCTGCATGCTCATGCGCCTGGCGCGGCCGGGCCAGGCAGCGGGGGCCGGTGTTGCGACAAGGCCGGCTGGTCCTCACGGTCACCAAGCTTGACGAAAGCATATTGGCTCAGGCGGTCTAGCCAGGCGAGTTGCAGCGCCTCGGCACCCGGCGCCAACTTGCACAGGGCCTGGAGCAAATCCAGGTATTCGGCCGGGCCGGGAGGGGCCAGGCCGGCATCGCGCGCTGCCTGTCGGTCGGCCACCAGTTGCGCGGCGGCACGCCACAGCACCGCCTCGGTCAGCAGGGACGGCGACCCGGCATCACTGGCGACCGGGCCGAAATGGGCACGGCCCCGCTCGACCAGCCAGCGCAGATAGGTCATCGTCGGATCGGGCGCCAGGTTCAGCACCACGCAGCGCCGCAGGAAGGCGGGCGGCAGTTCACGCTCTTCATTGGTGGTGATCACGATCAGCGGTGCGGCCACACCCGGCCCGCCGATCGGCCGGGCCAGCGGAGCGATCCACAGGCTGCGCTGGCCCAGCGCCTCGAGCAGGCTGTTGGGCAGGTCACTGTCGGCCTTGTCGATCTCGTCGATCAGGATCACATGGCCCACCGCGCGCGCCTGGCCCCGGCAACTGCCGTAGCCGGTGGCCGAATCCCAGCCAAAGGCCTTCCAGAGCGGGCCGGGCTCGAAGTACTCGCTGTCGTCCAGTTCGCGCCCGGCCTGTGCATCGGCCAGCCGCCTGATTGCGTCAAATCGGTAGACCAGGTCCTGCGCTTCGTAGCGGGGGTGGATGGTTTCGGCATGCAGGGCCCAGCCCAGGTGGTGCGCAGCAGCCCGCGCCAGCTGGGTCTTGCCGGTGCCCGGCTCACCGCGCACCAAGAGCGGCCGCTTGACCACGTCGGCCAGCGTCAGCGCATCGATCTCTTGCGCGGACCAGCAATGCACCGACGCATCGCGCTGCGCATCGGCCGCCAATGTCTGGGGCTGGAGGGGATCGAGTTCCTGGAATCTTGAGGTCATGATCGGCATCGAAGTTGAGTTTTTGAGGGCATCAGCACGCGGGCTGACTGTGGGTGCGCACCAGCCTGGCCAGGTCAGCCAGCGCGCTGTCGCGAAGCGCTGCGGGCAAGGGTGCGAGGTCCACGCCGTTTCGAAAAGCCTGCATCGACGCCAGCCAGGGGACGCCCTCCCAATCGCAGCCCTTGATCACCACCGGGATCACCTTCAAGCCACCACGCTCCCGCCGAGCCAAGATCTGGGGTATCTCGACCTGAGTGACAAAGCGTGATGTCAGAAAATCCTTGGAAATCAGCAAGATGGCAATGCCACACCGCGACAAGGCTTGCTCGATTGACGGCAACCAGTCGCTGCCGACCTCGATCTGCTGGTCGGTCCATTCGACCATCGTGCCCTTGCTGGCGGAGAGACTTTCAGGTGCGTGCTCACCTCATGCAGCCAATTCACCTCGCCCACGGCATCGCGGTGTGAGTAGCTGACAAATACCTTGGTCGGCGGCGCGCCGGCGGGCACATCCGGCGTGTCATTCCGTGTGTCGGGCTCCAGGGCATCCAGGATCACACCCAAATAGTTCAGCAAGGTGCCCTGCAGTTCGTCCCAGGCAGCGCGTTCGTCGACGACCGCGCCGTCCCGGGCATCGGGCCCGTACACATAGGTCTGGACACCATAGGTCTGCTGCAGAGAGGCCTGCAGGGCCGAGTCCTGGCGTAGCTTGCTGGCCGACTCTAGCGGCAAGCCGAACATCCATCGAGCGCCGTCGTTGTCTTGCTCATGGTCATCCAGCGCCAGCCGGATAGCGAGTGGATGCGGAATGCCCTGGTCACGCAGCCTGCGCAAGCGTTGAAGTCGCTTGTCGCGATCGTCAAGCGTTGCATGGCCTGCGTGGCCGCCAGCAACTCGGCCTCGCAAGCTTGGCGCGTTGTTACGAAGGCCAGTTCTTCAGCTTCGGATTCGGTCAAGACGTTGGCAGCACGCAAGCCCTCATCGCAGCTTGCGTCACGCACGATCCTGAGGTTGCGGTCGAAGCGGCTGGCTGCCACCAGCGCAGCCGCCAGCGCGCTCTTGAAGCGCATTTGCAGCGGCGCGCCGGCATCCAATTGCGCAAGCGCGGCATGGTTGCGCGCATACACATCGGCCGCCGCCAAGGTCAATGCCGTTATCAAGGGCCGTGCGTCAGGGGGCGGCGTACTTTGGGCAGCAAACCAACCCAGTTTTACCAGTGCCCTGCGGATGCGGTGCAACAGCATGATCACGCCGCCGGGCTTGGCCACCTCGGCCCTGAACGCGGCGATGTCGGGCATGGCAGACCCGCCGGCCCGCGCCCATTCAGCCCAAAAGGCCACCACTGGCGGTGGCGGCGGTATGGCGGTGTCACCCAACAACACCGCCAGCCGCAACTCCATACGACTTGCACCGTTCATTGCCAACCCCTCATCGCAGAACCAAACCTTGCACTGATGGACCGAATGATGCCTTGCCGGCCAGCACTGCAAGATGGCCCATTCATCGCACAAGGCCTGTGGGTTCGCCGCCAGCGGCTGGCCAGCGGGCAAAACGATGCTCAAGCTCAGCCCGCGGATGTCAATGTCCGGCAACGGTGGATGTCTGCGCCCAGCAGTGGAAGTGAGCCGCACTGGCGCAGCAGGCGGCCGGGCATTACTATTCGGCCAGTCTGGCCGAATTCAGGAGACGCCGCATGACCGACCCCACCACCATCTGGCCCCTGCAAGCCGCACGCGACCAGCTCAGCCAGCTGGTCAAGGCCGCCGCCAGCGCGCCCCAGACCGTCACCGTGCACGGCAAGGCCGCTGCCGTGGTGCTGTCGCCGCAGGACTACGCGCGGCTGAAGAACGCCCCGCGCCAGCGCCTGTCGGCCGACCTGCTGCGGCCTGGGCTGCTGCAAGACGACGAGGTGGCGCTGTTTGAGCGCCCGCCGGACAACGACAGCCACCGCGACATCGCGCTGTGAGCTGGCTGCTCGACACCTGCGTGCTGTCGGAGTACGTGCGGCGCGCACCCTCGCCGAAGGTGGTCCAGTGGCTGGATACGCAGGAGGAGGCGCAGCTCTTCGTCAGCCAACTATCGCTGGCCGAGTTGGAACGCGGCGTGATCAAGCTGCAAGCGCAGGACGCGCCCCGTGCACGGCGGCTGGGCCAGTGGCTGGCGCGCCTGGAGCAGCGTTTCGCTGAGCGCAGCTTGCCGCTGGACCGGTCGGTGCTGCGGGTGTGGTCGCAGTGCTGCGCCCAGGCCGACCTGGCCGGCCAGCGTCTGGCCACGCTGGATGCGCTGTTGATGGCCACTGCCCAATGCCACGGGCTGACCGTGGTGACGCGCTATGTGCGCGACTTTGCGCGCTACCCTTTGGTCCTGAACCCCTGGGACATCCCAGGTTGAGCCGGCCGCGCCGGGCCACAAAAACAACGGGCCGCATGCAGCGGCCCATCCCGTTTGTGGCCCGAAGGCCAGCGTCAAGATTTCAGCGCAACGCGATCGGCAACACATCCCGCGACGCCGCGCCCACATACAACTGGCGCGGGCGGCCGATCTTGTACTCGGGGTCGCCGATCATCTCGTTCAATTGCGCGATCCAGCCCACGGTGCGGGCCAGCGCAAAGATGGCGGTGAACAGCGGCACCGGGATGCCGATGGCGCGCTGCACGATGCCGCTGTAGAAATCGACGTTGGGGTAGAGCTTGCGCGAGACGAAGTAGTCGTCTTCCAGCGCGATCTTTTCCAGCGCCATCGCCAGCTTGAACAGCGGGTCGTTCTGCAGGCCCAGCGCGCCCAGCACCTCGTGGCAGGTTTCGCGCATCAGCTTGGCGCGCGGGTCGTAGTTCTTGTAGACCCGGTGGCCAAAGCCCATCAGCTTGACAGTGGAGTTCTTGTCCTTGACCTGCTTGATGAACTCACCGATCTTCTCGATGCCGCCCATCTTCTGGATGTCGCCCAGCATGTTCAGCGCGGCCTCGTTGGCGCCGCCGTGGGCCGGGCCCCACAGGCAGGCCACGCCGGCCGCGATGGCCGCAAACGGGTTGGTGCCCGAGCTGCCGCACAGGCGCACGGTGGACGTGCTGGCGTTCTGCTCGTGGTCGGCATGCAGCGTGAAGATGCGGTCCATGGCCCGCACCAGCACGTCGTTCTGCACATAGTCTTCGCAGGGGTTGGCAAACATCATGTGCATGAAGTTGGCCGCATACGACAACTTGTTGCGCGGGTACATATAGGGCTGGCCCTGGGTGTACTTGTAGGCCATGGCCACCAGCGTGGGCATCTTGGCGATCAGCCGGATCGCGGCGATCTCGCGGTGCACCGGGTTGTTGATGTCGGTGCTGTCGTGATAGAAGGCCGACAGCGCGCCCACCAGGCCGGTCATGATGGCCATCGGATGCGCATCGCGGCGGAAGCCGCGCAAGAAGAACTGCATCTGCTCGTTGACCATGGTGTGGTTCGACACCCGGTTGGTGAAGTCTTGCTTCTGGGCCTCGTCGGGCAGGTCGCCGTACAGCAGCAGGTGGCAGGTCTCGAGAAAATCGCAGTTCTGCGCCAGCTGCTCGATCGGGTAGCCGCGGTACAGCAGCTCGCCCTTGTCACCATCGATATAGGTGATGGTGCTGTTGCACGAGGCGGTGCTGAGAAAGCCCGGGTCGTAGGTGAACTTGCCGGTCTGGCCGTAGAGCTTGCGGATGTCGATGACATCCGGGCCGATGCTGCCCTTGTAGAGCGGCAGGTCCATGCTGGGGCTGCCGTCGGAGAACGACAGGGTGGCTTTCACGTCAGACGGGGTCATGGGCATTCCCTTTTCTTGGGCTGGGTTCTGAAACGTCGGCAGGGTTCAGGTCGGTCTGGCACGCAACATGCCCAATACCTCGGCCACCTCGGGGCAGGCCAGTTCGGCATCAGGCTCGCGGCGGGCAAGCAGCAAATCCAGCAAATCGTTATCGGCCAGGTCCATCAACATCTGTAGGCCTGTGGCATGCCGCACGCTCAGGCCCTCTTGATGGCGCTTGAAGAAGCGGTCGATAT
>JAYUQJ010000435.1:0-3039 GCA_043756825.1 Betaproteobacteria bacterium
TCGGCGTCAGGGTTGGGCGGTGCGTCTGGCGGCGCCTCTGCCGGTGCTGCCACGCCCTGCGCGGTGGCGATGCACGCTGCCACATCGGCCAGCGCCTGCACCCAACTGGCCGGCGCCGCGGTGATCGTGGCGGCCAGCGGCATCGCCCAATCGTCATGCACTGCATTCAGGCTCATCACCGCGCCGCCCCGGCGCACCGATTGGCGAAGCCGCTGCGCAAACAGCGGATGGTCTTTGCGCAGGAACGAACCCACCACAAACGCCCGGTCGAGTGTGGACAGCGCGGCAATCGGCAACCCCAGCCAACGCGCGCTGCCAGCCGGTGCGGTGTTGCTGAAATCGGCATGGCGGGTGCGGAAATCGATGTTCTCGCTGCCCAGGCCGCGCACCAGCTTGGCCAGCAGGTGCAATTCTTCGACCGTGCGGTGGCCGGTGGCCAGCGCGCCAATGCCCGCCGCGCCATGCTCGGCCTTGATTCGCTTCAGGCCATCGGCCACATAGGCCAGCGCCGTGTTCCAGTCGACCGGCAACCAGGCGCCGCCCTGCTTGATCATCGGTGTGTGCAGGCGCTGGTCGCTGTTGAGCGCCTCATAGCTGAAGCGGTCACGGTCGGCGATCCAGCACTCGTTGACGTCCTCGTTCTCCAGCGGCACCACCCGCATCACCTGGTTGCCCTTGACCTGCAAGATCAGGTTGGCACCGGTACTGTCGTGCGGGCTGACGCTCTTGCGGCGCGACAGCTCCCAGGTACGAGCGGCATAGCGGAAGGGCTTGCTGGTGAGCGCGCCGACCGGGCAGATATCGATCATGTTGCCCGACAACTCGCTGTCGATGGTCTGGCCAACGAAGGTGGTGATTTCGCTGTGCTCGCCGCGGTGGCGCATGCCCAGTTCCATCACCCCCGCCAGCTCTTGACCGAAGCGCACGCAGCGGGTGCAGTGGATGCAGCGGCTCATTTCCTGCATCGAGATCAAGGGGCCCACGTTCTTGTGGAACACGACGCGCTTTTCTTCGTCATAGCGAGAACGGCTGGCGCCGTAGCCCACGGCCAGGTCTTGCAGCTGGCACTCGCCGCCCTGGTCGCAGATCGGGCAATCGAGCGGGTGGTTGATCAGCAAGAACTCCATCACCGACTTCTGCGCCCTCAGCGCCTTGTCGGATTTGGTGCGCACCACCATGCCCTGGGTCACCGGCGTGGCGCAAGCCGGCATGGGCTTGGGGGCCTTCTCGATGTCCACCAGGCACATGCGGCAGTTGGCCGCGATGCTGAGCTTCTTGTGGTAGCAGAAGTGCGGGATGGTGGTGCCGGCCGCATCGGCCGCATGCATCACCATGCTGCCTTCGGTCACGCTGACCTTCTTGCCGTCGAGTTCGATTTCGATCATGTCAGGTCTCAGACGTAGGGCGGTACCACGCAGGTCTTGTGGTCGATGTGGTGCACGAACTCGGCGCGGAAATGCTTGAGCATGCCGCGCACCGGCATGGCTGCCGCATCGCCCAACGCGCAGATGGTGCGGCCCATGATGTTCTCGGCGACCGAGTCAAGCAAGGCCAGGTCGTCGGGCTTGCCATGGCCGTGCTCGATTCGGTTGACCAGGCGCCACAGCCAGCCCGTGCCCTCGCGGCAAGGCGTGCACTGGCCGCAGCTCTCGTGGCTGTAGAAGTAGGACAGGCGCAGCAGGCTCTTGACCATGCAGCGGGTCTCGTCCATCACGATCACCGCGCCCGAGCCCAGCATCGAGCCGGCCTTGGCGATGGAGTCGTAGTCCATCGTGCAGTCCATCATGATGTGGGCCGGCAGCACCGGAGCCGACGATCCACCCGGGATCACCGCCTTGAGCTTGCGCCCGCCCTTGACCCCGCCGGCCAGCGCCAGGATCTCGGCAAAGGGCGTGCCCATCGGGATTTCGTAATTGCCCGGCCGCTCCACATCGCCCACCATCGAGAAGATCTTGGTGCCGCCGTTGTTGGGCTTGCCGCAGTCGAGGTAGGCCTGGCCACCGTTGCGGATGATCCAGGGCACCGCGGCAAAGGTCTCGGTGTTGTTGATCGTGGTCGGCTTGCCGTACAGGCCGTAGCTGGCCGGAAACGGCGGCTTGAAACGCGGCTGTCCCTTCTTGCCCTCGAGCGACTCGAGCAGCGCGGTTTCTTCACCGCAGATATAAGCGCCGAAACCGTGGAATGCGTGCAATTCAAAACTGTGCCTGCTGCCCAAGATCTGCTTGCCCAGGTAGCCGGCAGCACGGGCTTCGTCCAGGGCCTCTTCAAACCGGTCGTAGACCTCGAAGATCTCGCCGTGGATGTAGTTGTAGCCTACCGTGATACCCATCGCATAGGCCGCGATGATCATGCCCTCGATGACGATGTGCGGGTTGTAGGCCAGGATGTCCCGGTCCTTGCAGGTGCCGGGCTCGCCCTCGTCGCTGTTGCAGACCAGGTACTTCTGCACTGGCAATGCGCGCGGCATGAAACTCCACTTCAACCCGGTGGGGAAGCCCGCACCGCCACGCCCGCGCAGCCCCGACCCCTTGACCTCGGCCACCACCTGGTCGGGCGTCATGCCCGGCGCGCCCTCGGCATTGGCCGTCAGGATCTTGCGCAGCGCCTGGTAGCCACCGCGCGCCTCGTAGTCTTTCAAGCGCCAGTTGCTGCCGTCCAGGCCGACATAGATCTGCGGCTGAACATGGCGATCGTGGAAGCAGGTTTCCAGACCCCTGGCCTGGAACCGGGACAAGTCAAGCGTCTTCGCCGCCGTGCTTGCGATCATCATCGCGCTCATTGAGCCTGTGCTCTCAAAGTGTCGACCAAGTCATCGAGGCGGTCGTTGCTCATCCAGCTCACCATCTGCCGGTCATTGACCAGCATCACCGGTGCATCCGCGCAGGCGCCCAGGCATTCGCACTGCTGCACCGTGAACAGACCATCGGCCGTGGTGCCGCCGACCTTGATGTCCAGCTTGCTGCACAGGTGCTCCAGCGCCTGCTGGCCGTTGCGCAGCTGGCACGGCAGATTGGTGCAGACGTTGAGCTTGTAGCGCCC
>JAYUQJ010000436.1:0-8212 GCA_043756825.1 Betaproteobacteria bacterium
CGGACTTGGGGCGTCGAAGCGAAGTTTGGCCCCAGCGAGGACAGTTTTTGTCGGATTTGCAGCCCCATAGCTATAGCTATGGGGCAAAAAGCCGGCGAAGAATGGACCGCTGCGGCCAAACTGCAGCCGACGTTCCCAAGTCCGACAGGCTCCTAGACCCGCTGCGCTGTGCGCCCGACGCATTGGCGTGCGTACAGGCGAAGCGTCAGTGCAAATCCCCGCTAACCTGCCGCATCGGCAACCTGCCGGTCCCCGCCACCCCGCTTTGCCTATCGGGATTGATACTGCGGCGGCCAGTCAGGCACCGACCCGACCTGGCAGCCCCCCTGAACGCTGACGTGATAGACCGTCTTGCCCGCAACCAGACCAGCGGCATCGCCCAATTGGCGGCCACGCTGGGTCTGAAACTGACCCCCGCGTACAGCCTGCGCATCGCGCAGGAGCAACTGCGCATGGTGCTGCAGCACACCCGGATGGGCACCCTGGCTGCGAGCGGTTTTGCGGTGATGCTGGCGCTGTACCTGTTGCAGCAGGCCGGCCAACCCGGCGTCGGCTTCAGCGCCCTGGAGGTGCAGGTCTGGCTGGCCGCCAAGCTGACCGTGGCGGTCTTTCGCATCGCGCTGGCCCAAGCCTATACCTACTTCGGCACGGGCTCGCAGGCCTGGCCACGTTGGCAGGCCGCGATGCTGGCCCTGCTGGTGGCCGATGGCGCGATCTGGGGGCTGGCGGGATGGCGCTTGATGGGTGAATCGCTGCCGCTGGCAGCCCTGGGGGTGGCCGCGCTCGATGGTGTCAGCTGCGTCGCCACTTTCGGCCTGCAGGTGCGCCTGGCGGCCACGGCGGCTTATGTCTTGCCGATCCTGCTACCCACGGCGCTGAGTTTGATGTTGCGCCAGGACGGTATCGCGGTGCTGGCCGGGCTGGGTCAGCTGCTGCTGGCCGGCCTGGCCTTGACCACGGCGCGCGCCACCTCGCGCCAGCTGTGCACGGCCATGCTGTTGCGCCTGCAGGCCGAGTTGTTGGTACAGGAGAAGGATGCCGCATTGGCGTTGGCGCGCGAGCAATCGGCAGAACGCACCCGCTTCGTGGCCAAGGTCAGCCACGAATTGCGCACCCCGCTGCACGGCATGCTGGGCCTGAGCCGCCTGCTGCACCTGGAATCGCACGATCCGGTGACGAGCCACCGGCTCGAGCTGATCGAAAGCTCGGGCATCCACCTGCTGGAGCTGATCAACGACCTGCTCGATGTGTCGCGCATCAGCGGCGGCCAGTTCAGCCTGACCAGCCGGCCTGTCGAGCTGGGCGCGCTGCTGGACCAGGTGGCAGCGGTATTCAGCCTGCGCGCTGCCGACAAGGGCCTGCAGTTCGAGCTGCAGTCCAGCCTGCCCAGCCCCTGCTGGGTGACGGGCGACGCGGCGCGCCTGCGCCAGGTGCTCAACAATCTGCTGGGCAATGCGGTGAAATTCACCCACCAGGGCGGCATCGTGCTCACGGCCGCGCACGATAGCCAGGCCGATACGCTGGTGCTGCAGGTGCTGGACAGCGGCGACGGCATCGCCGAGGCCGATCAGGCCCGCATCTTCACGCCATTTCAGCAGGGCGATGGCGAGCGCCCGACCGATGGCGTGGGCCTGGGCCTGACCATCGCCCGCGAGATTGCGGTGGCCATGGGCGGCGATATCACGGTGCAAAGCCAGGCTGGCCGGGGCTCGCAGTTCACCTTCACGGCCCAGCTGTCGGTGTTGCAGCCGGACTCGCGGCGCGCACTGATGCGTCAGGCGCACGAAGCCCAGCGCCTGCCCCACCTGGTGCTGGTGGCCGAGGACGACGATGTCAATGCCCTGATCGTGCAGGCCTACCTTGATGAGCTGGGGGTGCGCAGCGAGAGGGTCAAGGACGGCAAGCAAGCCGTGCGCCGGGCCCTGCGCGAGACTGAGCGCCCCCAGGCGGTACTGATGGATTGCCGCATGCCGGAAATGGACGGCCTGGCCGCCACCACCGAAATCCGGCGCCAGGAGCGCACGCTGGCCCTGCCCAGGCTGCCCATCGTGGCCTTGACGGCCACCGCCACGCTGGCCGACCGCACGGCATGTCTTGCCGCAGGCATGGACCAGGTCATAGAAAAACCCTTCACGCTGCAGCAGCTGCGGCTTGCGCTGCGTGGCTCCGGCCAGGCCGACCTGGCGGAGGCCGCTGCTGCTGCACCTTTGTCACAAGCTGCGCCGCGCTGAATTTGCCGGCCCGCTCGGCCTGTGCTCAGGCCACCTTGCGCAGATGGCCGCGCCGGGGCGCTGGCGCGCCCGCAGACAGGCCTTCGGGCACGGTTCGGGCCTCATCGGTTTGGGCGAAGGCCGGTGCCGCCAACAGCTGCAGGTCAGGGTGGAAGGTTTCCACCATGAAGGCGTACAAGCCATGCTTGGCCGCATGCCAGGTGCGTTCGGCGGTGACGACATTGAAGGCCAGCACGCTGTGCGGCAGGCCCCCCGCATGCGCCAGGGGCACCTGGCGGCCCTGGCCCAGCAGATCGGCAAAGCCCAGGCCCTGGTAGACACGGATCAACGCCGGGCTGCGCGCGCCAATCACCAACCAGCGCACCTGGCTGGCCACCGCGAACAGATAGCAGGCCTTGACCAGCATCGGGCGCATCAGCGGGTCGGCGCCGGGGCAGATGGCCAGACGCGTGATCTCGGCCCGGGTCTGGTCGGCCAGGGCCTCGGGCACCTGCAGGCTGCGCTCGATCTGCAGCGGCAGCGGGTGGTTGAGCTGGATGCGCGCCGTGCCCACTGGCTGGCCGCTGGCCTTGTCGCGGCACAGCAGCACGGTGGTGCCGGGCTGCAGGTCGATGGCATCGGGCTGGGCCAGACGGACGCCCAGATCGGGCACGTGGTGGCCATAGGCAGCCGCGCGCACCGTGCCGGCATCGCACAGGGCCTGTCGAGTGCCCGCGACACCGGTGGTGAAACTCATCCCTTTGCTTGCCATTTCGCCAGCCTCCAGGCGGGGGGTAGATCGGCTTCGCGCCGCCGGAGCCCCACCTCGGGGTCCGCCTGCAGGCAACGCCTCTGCGCACGTACCACGTTAGCAGCGGATGCTGCGCCGCCCAATCCAGGTTTCACCCCAGGTGCCCGTGGGGAAACCATTACGCTGCCCGCTACAGTAGTGGGTCCGTCTGCTCGCTGCACCCACGTCCATGCCCTCTGTCAAAACCCCTTCCCGCCGCCTGGCCGCCCGTGCCACCACCCCGATGGTGATCTGGCTCGGCCTGGCGCTGGTGATCCTGCTGGCCGACCAGATCAGCAAGACCCTGATCCTGGGCCGCTTCGACCTGGGCGACAGCGTCAAGATCTACGACTTCTTCAACCTGGTTCGGGTACACAACGCCGGCGCGGCATTTTCCTTCCTCGCCGGGGCCTCGGGCTGGCAGCGCTGGTTCTTCGTCGGGCTGGGCACGGTGGCGGCAGGATTCATCATCTGGATGCTGCGGCGCTACCCCTCGCAGCGCCTGTTCTGCGCTTCGGTCAGCCTGATACTGGGAGGCGCACTGGGCAATGTGATCGACCGCCTGCTGCATGGTCATGTGATCGACTTCCTGCAGTTCCACTGGGCCTGGCTGGCGCCGATGTTTCCGGGCGGCTACTTCCCCAGTTTCAACATCGCCGACGCGGCGATCACGCTGGGCGCCATCGGTCTGATCACCGATGAATTGAGGCGCGTCAAGGGCAGCCCCTGAAACCGAGGGCGAGCGGGACAGCCCGCATGGCGCAAAGCGGGGCGCCGGCTTAGGCTGCAGGCTCATGAATGCGCCGCAAAGCGACCCCACGCAGCCGGCCGATCGGCACAGCCCGGTCGCTGCGGACGCTGCGGACGCCGCGCAAGAGCGGCCGACCCTGCTGGTGCCGCTGCAGACACTGCGCTGGGGCGCGCCGCTGCGCTGGTTGGCCAGCGGCTGGCGCGACTTCATCCGCTGCCCGGGTATCGGCCTGTTCTATGGCGTCTGCTTCATGGCCATGGGCTGGTTGCTGATGAGCGTGTTCGAGCAGGCGCCGGCCTATGTGCTGGCCTTGTCGGCAGGCTTTCTGCTGATGGGGCCTTTCATGTGCCTGGGCCTGTACCAGGCCAGCCGGCGCCTGGCCCAGGGCCTGACGCCCGACCTGGGCGACTCATTGATGGCCTGGGACCAACGCACCGGCACCCTGGCGATTTTCGGCTTCGTTCTGCTGGTGCTGGAGATGCTGTGGGGGCGCGCGTCGCTGATCGTGTTCGCGGTCAGCTTCGACGGCATGCCCGACTTCAAGGGCTCGCTGCTGGCCCTGCTCGACCCCCAGAACCTGTCGTTCATCGTCGCCTACCTGGCCGTGGGCGGGCTGTTCGCCGGCTTGATATTTGCGGTCAGCGTGGTGTCGATCCCGATGATCCTGGACCGGCCTACCGACGCGATCAGTGCCGGTCTGACCAGCCTGCGCCTGGTGCTGAGCCAACCGGGCGTGATGCTGCTGTGGGGCGCGCTGATCACGGTCATCGTGGGGCTGGCCATGCTGCCCTGGTTTGCCGGCCTGCTGGTGGCCGGACCGGTGCTGGGGCATGCCTCCTGGCATGCCTACCGCGACGCGGTCGGCCACTGACCCGGCCACTCGACCAGGCTGCCGCGCGCGATGCCGCTAGTGCAGTGTTCGATGCTGTGAGAGACTTAAGAAAACCGATGGATTTGCCGCTGTGGCTAGGCGCAAACCGCAGCCATGCCCAGTGGCATGGCGAGGATTTGCAACGCCGCCAGAGCGGCAAATCCACGGTTTTATGTCGCGAATAGCGTTGAACACTGCACTAGGGCCGGGTCAAGAACTGCCGGGTCGGCAGCGGGACGGTCGAGGCTTCTTGCAGGGGGCCAGGGCCGCCATTGCCGGCAGCGCGGGCCGGGAATGGCGGCGTCACCGCCGGTTGGCCGGCGCGTCGCGTGACAGCAGGGGCCGCCGCCAGCGCCAGGCGATGGCCCCGGTCAGCAACAAGCCCAGCACGCCATAGGCCAGCACCAGCCGGGCGAAGCCGATCACCGGGATCAGCGCGCCCGCGGCCAGCAGGCCCAGCGGCAGGGTGTAGATGGCCAGCATGCGGGCGCCCATCACCCGGCCGCGAAAGCGCTCGTCCGACGTGCGCAGCAGGATGATGGACAGGCAGACCATGCTCAGGCTCTGGTTCAGCCCGGCCCCGACGAACAGCGCCATCGCCAGCGGCACGCTCACCGGCAAGGCCAGGCCCAGCAGGCACAGGAACCAGAGCGCGCAAGTCAGCAGCATGGTGCGCGCCGGGCGCAGGCGCGCGCCGACGGTGCTGATGGCGACCGACCCGACCAGCGCGCCGCCGGCAAAGCTGGCCACCAGCCAGCCCAGGCCCTGCTGGTCGAGCCCGAACACATCGCGAGCGATGTAGGGCATCAGCCCGCCGCTGAGCGGAAAGGCAAACAGGTTGACCAGCGCCGCCAGCATCATCGCGGCGCGCAGCGAGGGGGTGCGCCAAACATGCTGCAAGCCGTCTTTCAGATCGCGCCAGGGCGAGGCCAGGCCGGCCGCGGCGGGCGCCGGCCGCACGGCCGCGCCGCCGGACCGCATCGTCAGCAGCGCGCCCATCAAGTACAGCGCGGTGATCGCCACATAGGCGCTGACCATGCCGAGACTGGCCATGAAGCCGGCACCGGCCAGCGCCCCGCCGATGCGCGCTGAATCCTGGGTGGTGCGCGAGATGCCCATCGCCGCCACCAAATGGGCCGGAGGTACCGAGGCGCTGACCAGCGCGGTACGCAGGCCAATGTCGGTGGGCTTGATCAGCCCGACCAGAAAGGCCACCCCCAGCACCAGCATCGGGTCCAGCCGGCCGGTGGCGGACAGCCACAGGATCACGCCGGCCAGCAAGGCATAGCTCAGGCGCATGCTGGCCAGCACACGGCGCAGGCCCAGCCGGTCGCCCAGGGTGCCGAGCAGGGGCGACAGCAGGGTGCCGCCATACATCAGCGCGCCGAACAAGGTGAGCAGCACCACCGAGCCCGATTCCACCAGCACATACCAGCCCAGGATCAGGGTCTCCATCTCCAGGGCCCAGGCCGTGCCCAGGTCGGCCGGCCACTGGTAGCGAAAGCTGCGGGTGCGAAACGGTGCCAGCGCGGGCAGGCCCGGGCCGTCTGCGGCTGGCCGCGCCGCGTCAGGCCGGGAAGGCGCGCTCAAGCTCGTCCACCAACGCCCCCACATAGGCCACCGAAGCCCGGATCGGCTCGGGCGTGCTGAGGTCGACGCCTGCAGCCTGCAGCAGCGCCAGCGGCTTGAGCGTGCCGCCGGCCTTCAGCACCTGCAGCCAGCGCTGCGCCGCAGGCGGGCCCTCGTCGGCCACGCGGCCGGCCATCGCGGTGGCGGCCACCAGGCCCACCGAGTAGGTGTAGGGGTACAGCCCCAGGTAGTAGTGAGGCTGACGCATCCAGGTCAGGCGCGCGCCGTCGTCGATCTCCAGCGTGTCGCCCCAGAAGCCGGCCAGTATCTCGCCCTTGCACTGGTTCAGCTGCTGCGCCGTCACGGCCTGCCCGGCCTCGGCCTGGGCGTAGAGGCGGTGCTGCAGCTCGGCTTCCAGCAGGTGGGTGACGAAGTTGTGGTGGTAGGTGCCCAGCACCTGCATGATCACGCTGCGGCGCATGCGCGCGTCCCCGCCCTGGGCCAGGATGTGCCGCGCCAGCAGCATCTCGTGCAGAGTGGATGGCGCCTCCACGAAGGGCATCGCCGGGCGCATGTTGAAGTAGCTTTGATGCTGCATCGCCAGGCTGAAGTGCGCGCCATGGCCCAGCTCGTGCGTCAGCACGAACACATTGCGCATGCTGTCGGCCCAGGTCATCAGGATGTAGGGGTGCACGCCATAGGGCGATGCACAGAAGGCGCCGGACGACTTGCCGATGTTGTCGGCCCGATCGACCCAGGGCCGGCTCAGCATATTGCGCACCAACGCAAGGTAATCGGGCCCCATGCAGGCCAGCGAATCCAGGATCAGCTGGCAGGCGTCGGGGTAGCTGACCGGGCTCTCGTAGGCGGGGTCGAGCGGGGCCTTGATATCGCAGTACAGCAGCTTGTCCAGGCCCAGCACGCGCCGACGCAGGCGGGCGTAGCGCCGCATATGGGGCGCCACCTCGGCCTGCAGCGTCTGCAGGATCTGGGTGTACAGCGAGGCTGGCACCTTGTGCGCCTGCAGCAGGTAGGCCTCGGTGCTGGAATGCTTGCGCAGGCGCGCCATCACCACGTTCTTGTTGATCTCGGTGGCCAGCGTGGCCGCCCAGGTGTGCTGGTAGGCTTTGAGACCGGCGCTGAACGATTGCCAGGCGGCGCGGCGCAGGCCCACGTCGGGGTGGGTGTCGTAAGTCCATTCGTACAGGTTTACCGAATTGGCACGGGTGTTGCCCTGGGGGTCGGTGAAGGATGGGAACTGCAGGTCGCTGGCCTTGGAGCGCTGGTAGATCAGCCAGGGCGCATCCAGCACCTCGCCCAGCGCGGCCAGCGCCTGTTCGGTGTCGGCGCCCAGGCGGTGCGGCCGGGTGTCGAGCAAATCCTGCAGGTAGACACCGTGCCCCGCCAGTGCGCCCGGTTGTGCCAGGAACCCGTCCACCATGCCGGCAGGCAGGGCCAGGATCTCGGCATCGACGAAAGCGGTGCCGGCGTCCACCCGCGCCGCCAGCGCCTGCACGTGCGCCAGCGCAGCCTGGTGCTGCGGGTCGGTGCCGTCCTGGGCATTGCGCAGGTAGGCAAAGGTGCCTGCCCGCATCAGGCGGGTTTGCAGTTGCTCCAGCGCGTCCAGGCAGGCCCGCAGCGTGGCGGCGCCGTCGCCCAGCCGCCCCCGGTAGGGCTGCAGGTCGTCGCAGGCGGACTCCAGCGCCCGCACCTCGGCCTCCCACAGCGCGGGGGCGGCAAACAGGTCGTCCAGGTTCCAGGTCTGCTCGATGGGCACATCGGCGCGTGCTAGACGGTTTTGCATGAAACGCTCCCCAGGGGTGGGGGGATTGTGGGCCCGGTAACTGGCCAGTCTCGGGCAGACGCGGTGAGGATGGCGTTGAGCGTCACATGGATGTAGTCGTTCAACCTCCCCACCTTCACCTTCTGCACAAACCCCGCCGCCGCCAGCGCCTCCAGAGATTTGGCGGCTGTCAGCCGCGACACCTTCAGGTCGCGCTCCACGTATTCGATCTTGGTGT
>JAYUQJ010000437.1:0-8207 GCA_043756825.1 Betaproteobacteria bacterium
CAGGCGTCGAGCGGGTGCTTGAAGAATTTCACGCAGTCGCGGTTGGTGACGCCGGCCACCTGGGCATCGATCTCGTAGCCGCCGGGGGTGCTGACGTGCAGCGTGAAACCCAGGATGTCGGCCGCCTGAAGCCAGGTGTTGGCCATGTTGTTGCCGTCGCCGACCCAGGCCACGACCCTGCCCTGGATCGCGCCGCGCTGTTCGATGAAGGTGAAGATGTCGGCCAGGATCTGGCACGGGTGGTATTCGTTCGTGAGGCCGTTGATGACCGGCACCCGCGAGTGGGCGGCGAAGGCTTCGAGCTTGGCCTGCTCGAAGGTGCGGATCATCACGATGTCGACCATGCGGCCGATGACCCGCGCGGTATCTTCCACCGGCTCGGCGCGCCCGAGGTGACTGCCTTCGGTGGTGAGGTTTACGACCGAGCCGCCCATCTGGTACATGCCGGCCTCGAAGCTCACCCGGGTGCGGGTGCTGGCCTTCTCGAAGATCATCGCCAGCGTGCGGTCCACCAGCGGGGTGTAGCGCTCGTAATTCTTGAAGCGGGTCTTGATGATGCGGGTGCGGTCGAAGAGGTAGGCGTACTCCTCGGCGCGCAGATCCTTGAACTGGAGGTAGTGCTTCATCAGCGCGTCCCCCGGTCTCATGGTTGGGGCGTGGCCAGAAAGTTGCGCACCAGCGGCACCAGGATGCCGACCAGTTCATCCACCTCGGACGCGCAGATGATCAACGGCGGCAGCAGGCGGATCACGCGGTCGGCGGTGATCGACAGCAGCAACCCGGCCTGCGCGGCCTGCCCCAGCAACTCGTTGCAGGGCCGGTCGAGCTCGATGCCGAGCATCAGGCCCTGGCCGCGGATCTCCCGCAAGCCGGCCTGGCCGGCCAGACCCTCGGTGATGCCCGCGCGCAGGCGTTCACCCATCGCCGCGGCGTTGGCCATCAGGCCGTCTTCTTCCATGATGCGCAGGGTTTCGATGCCGGCCCGCATGGCCAGCGGATTGCCGCCAAAGGTGGTGCCGTGGTTGCCCGGCTGCAGCACGTCCATCGCGCGCGGACCGGCGACGATGGCGCCGATCGGCACCCCCGAGCCCAGGCCCTTGGCCAGCGGCATCACGTCCGGCTTGATCTCTGCCCACTGGTGCGCGAACCACTTGCCGGTGCGGCCGATGCCGCATTGCACCTCGTCGAGCATCAGCAGCCAGTCCTGCTCGTCGCAGATCTGGCGCAGGCCGCGCAGCACGTCCCAACGGGTCGGGTTGATGCCGCCCTCGCCCTGGATGGTCTCCAGAAAAATCGCCACCACATTGGGATTGCTGCGGGCGACCGCGCGCACCTCGTCCAGATCGTTCAGCGGCAGCCGCACGAAGCCGTCGACCAGCGGCCCGAAACCCGCCTGCACCTTGGGGTTGCCGGTGGCCGACAGGGTGGCGATCGAACGGCCGTGGAAGGCCTTGTCGTAGACGATGATCTCGGGCCGGTCTATGCCCTTGTCGTGGCCGAACTTGCGCGCGATCTTCAACGCGCCTTCATTGGCTTCCAGACCGGTCGAGCAGAAGAAGACCTTGTCCAGTCCCGACAACGCGCACAGCTTGGCGGCCAGGGCCTCTTGCAGCGGGGCGGCATAGTAGTTGCTGCAGTGGATCAGCTTGGCCACCTGGTCCTGCAGCGCCGGCACCAGCTTGGGGTGGGCATGGCCCAGGGTGTTGACTGCGATGCCGCCCAGGCCGTCGAGGTAGCTGCGACCGTCGGTGTCCCAGACGCGGCAGCCTCGGCCGTGCGACAGCGCAAAAGGCAGCCGGCCGTAGGTGTTCATCACGTGGGAAGTCATCGCGGTGCTCCGTCGTTGCACGGTCCATGGAAAAAGCCGGCGCATCGCCACGATGGCGTTACACCGGCCCGGGAAAACAATTCTAAAGGCGGCCCCGTGAATGGCCGATAAACACCGATAGAACCGAGTCAAGAGGCCTGTATGCATGCTGCGGCGCAACAATTACACGACACAATCGTGGCCTTCCCCATGATCGGGCGGCGCTTGTTGAAGTCGGTGGTGCTGCCGATCGAGCCACTGGCCCGGTGGCTTGAGCCCGCGAATTCGTCCAGCCCCCGCATGTCAGCCCCCAAACCGCGCGAGTTCTTCATCCAGGGCGTCACCCTGGCGGGCAAGACATTTCGGCCCAGCGACTGGTCCGAGCGCCTGGCCGGCGCCCTGTCGAGCTTCCGGCCCAAGAGCGGGGCCATGGGCAATGCCATCGGCGCCCATATGGGCTATTCGCCCTACTGCGTGCCGCGGGTGATCGAGGGCATCAAGTGCGTGATCGTCAACGAGGCGCTGCGCGAGCTCGAACCCATGGCCTGGGATTTCGTGATGCATTTCGCCCGCGACAATGAGTTGCAGGTGGTCGAGGCCTGCCTGCTGCCCGATCTGCCGGCCGAGCCCTGACCGCGGGCCCGGAGGCCGGCCCCAGCCCACAGCCCGCAGGTGGGGGCTGACCGAATGAAAATAGCCCGCATCTGCGGGCTATTTTGACGGGGACGAGACCGCTCAGGCAGCGGCGGTCTGGCCCAGCGCCTTGATCTTGGCCGACAGCCGGCTCTTGTGGCGGGCGGCCTTGTTCTTGTGGAAAATGCCTTTGTCGGCGATCGAGTCGATCACCGACTGGGCGTTCTTGAACAGGGCAGCGGGCGCCGCCTTGTCGCCACCGGCGGCGGCCTTGTCGAGGGCCTTTTGCACGTTCTTGACGACGGTGCGGAATTTCGAGCGCAGCGAGGTGTTGGCGGCGTTCAGCAAGATGTCCTGGCGGGCGCGCTTGCGGCCCGATGCCAGGCGAACAGTTTTCTTCTTGGCTTTGGAGGCGGTGGCCATGGTCTGCTTGAAAGTTTGGGAGTGCTGGAAACCGGTTTGCTCGCCTGAATGCGCCAGCCTCAGGGGCAGTCAGGGGCAGTCAGGGGCAGTCAGGGACGGCTAGGTTTGAGCAAAGATCATGAGTATAGCATTGCGCGCTGGCAGGGCCAAGACCGACGGTGCGCGCGCCCTCCTGGTTTCTATAATGCGGGTTTTCCTGGCCTGCAGACTGCCAGCGCCGCAGGGCAGGGCGACAGGTCTGGCGGTACCTGCCGTCCAGGCTGACACCGACAGACGGCCCGTCCACTTCCGCTCGCATGAATCTCTTCAAGGCCGCTTTTTCCGTTTCGGCGCTGACCTTGTTGTCGCGCATCACCGGCCTGGTGCGTGAGCAGATTGGCGCCGCCCTGTTCGGCACCTCGGCGATGATGGACGCGTTTCAGATCGCCTTTCGCATCCCCAATATGCTGCGGCGGCTGTTTGCCGAGGGCGCGTTTGCGCAAGCCTTCGTGCCCCTGCTTGCGGCCACCCGGGCCGCCGAAGGTGACGACGCCACCCGGCGCCTGGTGGATGCGGTGGCCAGCCTGTTGGCCTGGGCGCTGATCCTCACCTGCGCGCTGGGCATCGTGGCCGCGCCGCTGCTGGTGTGGCTGCTGGCCTCGGGCTTTACCCCCGCCACCGAGGACGCCGCAGTGCTGATGACGCGCTTGATGTTTCCCTACATCGGCTGCATGTCGATGGTGGCCTTGGCCTCGGGCGTGCTCAATACCTGGAAGCACTTTGCGGTGCCCGCTTTCACCCCGGTGCTGCTCAATCTGAGCGTGATCGGCGCCGCCTTGCTGGGCGTGCCGGTGCTGCGCGAGCGCGGCATCGAGCCCATCTATGCGCTGGCCCTCGGGGTGATGCTGGGCGGGCTGCTGCAACTCGGCCTGCAAATACCGGCGCTGCTGCGCATCGGCATGTTGCCGCGCATCGGCCTGTCGCCGGGCCGCGTGCGGTCGGCCTGGCAGCACCCCGGCGTGCGCCCCATCCTGGCCAAGATGGGGCCGGCCTTGCTGGGGGTGTCGGTGGCCCAGATCTCGCTGATGATCAATTCCCAGATTGCCAGCCACATGGGCACCGGCGCGGTGTCCACCCTGGTCTATGCCGACCGCCTGATGGAATTGCCGATCGCGCTGCTGGGCGTGGCGCTGGGCGTGGTGCTGACGCCGCAGATGGCGGCGGCCAAGGCCGTGGGCGACCCGGCGCGCTACTCGGGCCTGCTCGATTGGGGCCTGCGCCTGGCGCTGTTGCTGGCGCTGCCCTGCGCGGTGGCCCTGCTGGTGTTCGCCCAGCCCCTGGTGGCCACGCTGTTCCACCGCGGCGCCTTCGATGGCCGTGCGGTGGCCATGACCAGCCTGGCCGTGATGGGCTGGGGCGCGGGCGTGCTGGGTCTGGTGGCGATGAAAGTGGTGGCGCCGGCCTACTTTGCCCAGCATGACATGCGCACACCGATGTGGGTGGCGATCGGCGCGCTGGTGCTGACCCAGGCCTTGAACGCCGGCCTGATCCTCGGTCTCGGCCTGGGCGTGGCGGCACTGGCCCTGTCCATCGGCCTGGCCGCCAATGCCAACGCCGGCCTGCTGCTGTGGCTGCTGCGCCGCCGCGGCCTGTACCGCGCGGCGCCGGGCTGGCCGGGTTTCATCGCGCGCGTGGTCCTGGCCAGCGCGGTGATGGGGGCGGGCATGGCGCAGGCCGCCCGCAGCTTCGACTGGTTGGCGCTGGGGGCCCACGAAGGCCTGCGGGCCGGTGCGATGGCCTTGGCGCTCGGGCTGTCGGCGGCGCTCTACTTCGGCCTGCTGGCGCTGCTGGGCATCCGCCCTGCCAGCTTCATGCGCAAGGTCTAGCGCGCCGGGCCTTGGCGTCAATCCCGGCTGCCTTCTAGACTGCAGACCATGAAGCACCTGATCGGCGCCGTGCCGTCCGCACTGGGCTACTTTGCCGCCTTGGTTCAGGACGATGCCGGCTTTGCGCTGCTTGAAGCCGCGATCTGCGTGGCCCACGACGATTACCCCGCGCTCGACACCCAGACCGTGCTGGCCGATATCGACCGCCTGGCAGGTCGCCTGCTGGCGCGGCTGCCGTCGGATGCCCCCGCGCTGTACCGCCTGAAATCACTGAACCAGTACTTTTTTGGCGAGCTGGGCTTTGCCGGCAACGTCAACAACTACTACGACCGGCGCAACAGCTACCTGCACGAAGTGCTGGTCTCGCGCAAGGGCATCCCGATCACCCTGGCGCTGCTGTACTGCGAACTGGCCGGCCAGCTGGGCCTGACCGCACGCGGGGTGTCCTTCCCCGGGCATTTCCTGGTCAAGCTGCGCATGCCGCAGGGCGAGGTGGTGATCGACCCCTGCAGCGGCCGGTCGCTGTCGCGCGACGAGCTGGACGAGCGCCTGTCGCCCTACCGCGCCCGGCACGGCCTGGAGGGCGATTTCGAGGCCCCGCTGGGCCTGTTCCTGCAGGCCGCGCCGGCGCGCGATGTGCTGGCCCGCCTGTTGCGCAACCTCAAGGAAATCCACCGAACCGGCGAGGACTGGCCGCGTCTGCTGGCGCTGCAGCACCGGCTGGTGCTGCTGCTGCCCGGGGCGCTGGAAGAACGGCGCGACCGCGGCCTGACCTGGGCCGAGCTGGGCCGACCGGTCGATGCGGCCCAGGACCTGGCAGCCTACCTGGACGGTCGGCCCGATGCCGACGACGCCTCCGCGCTGCAAGGGCGGCTGGCCGAGTTGCGCCGGCTCTGCCCGCCCAGCCTGCACTGAAGCGCGGGGCCGGCCGGTACAATCGGCGGGCTGATCGGGCAGCGCCCTGGCCCGGGTCACGCGGCCAACGGGCCGGCCCGGCCGCCTGTGCTGCCGCTGCACCGCCGATGACCCTGACCCCCGCCCAACGCCAAACCCTCACCTGGTCTGTGATCGCCGCCGGCGCCCTGCTGCTGCTGTGGCTGCTGGCGCCGGTGTTGACACCGTTTGTCGTGGCTGCGGTGCTGTCCTACGTACTCCACCCGCTGGTCGAGATGCTGGCCGCCCGGCGTTGGCCGCGGGTGTTGGCAGTGGTGCTGGTCGAGAGCCTGGCCCTGCTGCTGGCCGTGGCCCTGCTGCTGCTGATCGTGCCGGTGCTGGCCAAGGAAATCCCTTTGCTCAAGGCCCAGTTGCCGCCCTTGCTCGACCGTCTGGCCCAGGGCCTGCAGCCGCTGTTGCAGCGTTTCGGCGTGAACCTGCCGCTGGACATCGCCAGCCTGAAGGCCGCTTTGGCCCGCTTGCTCGACGCCAATATGGATGACTGGCTGGGCACCGTGCTGGCGTCGGCACGGATCGGCGGCAGCGTCTTGCTGTCGGTGCTGGGCAATCTGATCCTGATCCCGGTGGTGCTGTTCTACCTGCTGATGGACTGGCCGAAGCTGGTGCGCCAGGTGCAGGGCCTGATGCCGCCGCGCCTGGCCCCTGCGGTGGGCGGATTTCTGGCCGAATGCGATGCAGTGCTGGGCCAGTACCTGCGCGGCCAGCTGTTGGTGATGGTGGTGCTGGCGGTCTACTACGCTGCGGCGCTGGGGGCCATCGGATTTGATCTGGCGCTGCCGATCGGGGTGTTCACCGGCCTGGCGGTGGCCGTTCCCTACGTGGGTTTCGGGCTCGGCCTGGTGCTGGCCCTGCTGGCGGCGCTGCTGCAGTTTGGCAGCCTGGGCGGCGTGGCGATGGTGGGCGCGGTCTACGGCGTGGGTCAGTTGCTCGAAAGCTTTGTGCTGACGCCCCGGCTGGTGGGCGAGCGCATCGGTCTGAGCCCGTTGGCGGTGATCTTCGCGCTGCTGGCGTTTGGCCAATTGTTCGGCTTTGTCGGGGTGCTGATCGCCTTGCCGGTCAGTGCGGTGGTGCTGGTGGCGCTGCGGCGTGCTCGCCAGGCCTACCTGGACAGCCCTTTGTACAGCGGTTGAGCCCTTGAAGCAGATTCCGCTGCCGATCGCGCCGCCACCCGACCTGGGCTTTGACCGTCTGGTGGTGGGCCGCAATGCCCAGGCCGTGGCGCATGTGCAAGGGCTGGTCCGCCACCTGGGCGCGTCGCCACCGGTCTACCTCTGGGGCGTGGCAGGCAGCGGCAAGACCCGCCTGCTGCGCGCACTGGCAGCCCGTCACCAGGCCGATGGCCAGCGGGTCGGCTGGTTCGACGCCGCCAGCCGGCTGCCCTGGCTGCTGGACGAAGACTGGCACCTGGTGGTGGTGGACGGCTGCGACCTGCTCGACGCCGATCACCAGCAGGCGGCGTTTGCGCTGTTTGTCGAGGCCGATGCGCATGGCCTGCAGTGGGCGGCGGCCGGCCGGTTGCCGCCGGTGGACCTGCCGCTGCGCGACGACCTGCGCAGCCGCCTGGGTTGGGGCCATGTGTTTGTGCTGCAGCCGCTGGACGAGGACGAAACCCGCGCCGCGCTGCGGCGCGAAGCCGATCGGCGCGGCATTCTCTTGTCGGACGATGTGATTGACTACCTGCTCACCCACCTGCGCCGCGACATGGGCCACCTGATGAATCTGCTGGCCCGACTGGACCGCTTTGCGCTGGCCGAGCAGCGCAAGGTGACGGTGCCGCTGGTCAAACAGATGCTGGCCGAGGCGGCGCTGCGCGACCCGGCCGGGGCGGCCGGCGCATGAACCGACGCCTGGCCTTGTTCGACCTGGACGGCACCCTGATCGCCGGCGACTCCGACCACGCCTTCGGTGAATTCATGGTTGCCCAGGGCTGGGTGGACGCGGCACTGCACCGCCAGCGCAATGACGCCTTCTTCCGCCAGTATCAGGCGGGCACCCTCGACATCGACGAGTACATCGACTTCACCACCAGCGCCTGGCGCAACCGTGCGCTGGCCGAGCAGGCCGCGCTGAGCCAACGCTTCATGCGCGAGGTGATGGCGCCGCAGTTGCTGCCGCCTGCGCGGGCCTTGTTGCAGGCCCACCGCGAAGCCGGCGACCTGATCGCCATCGTCACCGCCACCAACGATTTCATCACCCGGCCGATTGCCGATGCGCTGGGGGTGCAGCACTTGCTGGCGGTGCAGCTGCAACGCGACGGCAAGGGTCACGCCACCGGCCGCATCCAGGGCGTGCCGTCCTTCCGCGAGGGCAAGATCGCGCGCGTCCACCAGTGGCTGGCCGGCCTGGGTTGCACCCTGGACGGCTTCGGTCACAGTCTGTTCTACAGTGACTCCATCAACGACCTGCCGCTGCTCGAGACCGTGAGCGAACCGGTGGCCACCAACCCCAGCCCGGCCCTGGCCGAGATTGCCCGAAGTCGCGGCTGGCGCATCCTGAGGTTGTTCGAATGATCAAGAAATTCATCT
>JAYUQJ010000438.1:0-3030 GCA_043756825.1 Betaproteobacteria bacterium
GGAGGCTGCCAGCCGAGACGCCTTGCTGTCGCGCCTGACCACCCGCGAAAGCCAGGTGCTGGAGCGCATCGTCGCGGGCCGGCTGAACAAGCAGATTGCAGATGACCTGGGCATCAGCATCAAGACGGTCGAGGCGCACCGCGCCAACATCATGGAAAAGCTCAATGCCAACACCGTGGCCGATCTGCTGAAGATCGCGCTCGGCGCCAACAGCGCGCCGGCCAAGTCCTGAAGCCTGCCCCGTCCTGCCTGGCCCTGAAACCCGAGCGAGGCCGCTGCACCCCAGCGGCCTCTTGCATTTGCAACCCGACCTGCCCGCCATGCCAGCCCAGATCATCAGCGGCACCGCCCTTTCACAGACCCTGCGCGGCGCGCTGGCGCAGCGCGTCGCCGCGCTGGCCTTGCAGGGCATCCGGCCTGGCCTGGCGGTGATCCTGGTGGGTGACGATCCGGCTTCGGCGGTGTATGTGCGCAACAAGGTCAAGGCCTGCGCCGACACCGGCCTGCACTCGGTGCTGCAGCGCTACGGTGCCGACCTGAGCGAGGCTGCGCTGCTCGCGCACATCCGCGCCCTCAACCGCAATCCGGCTGTCCACGGTATCCTGGTGCAGATGCCGCTGCCGCGCCATATCAATCCGCAGCGGGTGATAGAGACCATCGCCGCCGCCAAGGATGTGGATGGCTATTCGGTGCAGAGTGCCGGTGACCTGATGGCCGGGCTGCCGGGTTTCCGTCCTTGCACGCCGGCAGGCTGCATGAAGTTGCTGGAGTCCACCGGGGTCTCGCTCAGGGGCAAGCATGCGGTGGTGATTGGCCGCAGCAACACTGTGGGCAAGCCGATGGCGATGTTGCTGCTGCAGGCCCATGCCACTGTCACCATCTGCCACAGCGCCACGCCCGACCTGGGCCTGTTTACGCGCCAGGCCGATGTGGTGGTGGCCGCAGTGGGTCGCCGCAACACCGTCACTGCCGACATGGTCAAGCCCGGCGCCCTCATCATTGATGTCGGCATGAACCGCGACGACGCCGGCAAGCTGTGCGGCGATGTCGATTTCGGCCCGGTCAGCCAGGTGGCGGGCTGGATTACCCCCGTGCCAGGCGGCGTGGGGCCGATGACGATCACCATGCTGTTGGTCAACACGCTGGAATCGGCCGAACGCGGCGCCGGTGCGACCTGAGCCCAACTACCCCCCAATTGAAAGCCCGTCATGCACAACCCATTGCTGAGCCCCGCCAAGCTGCCTGAGTTTGGCCAAATCCGGCCCGAGCACATCGCGCCGGCGCTCGACCTGCTTTTGGCGCATGCCGAGGCCGCGCTGGACCGCGCCGTCAGCGACGCGGTGGCGCCCGACTACGCCGCCCTTTCGACCGTCCTCGACGTGCCGCTGGAACGTCTGTCCAAGGCCTGGTCGGCCGTGGGCCACCTCACCGCCGTGGCCGACACCCCGGCACTGCGCGAGGCCTACAACGCCAATCTCGGGCGCATCACCGAGTTCCACACCCGGCTGGGCGCCGACGAGCGCCTGTATGCCAAGTACAAGGCGGTGGCCAACGGCCCGGCCAGCACCGGTCTGGCTGCCCCGCAGCGCCAGGCCCTGGCCCATGCGATACGTGATTTCGTTTTGTCGGGCGCTGAGTTGCAAGGCCAGGACAAGGCGCGCTTCGCCGCGATCCAGGAGCGCAGTGCCGAGCTCGGCCAGCAGTACAGCGAGCATGTGCTTGACGCCACCGACGGCTTTGAGCTGCAGGTCGAGGCCGGGCAGATGGCCGGTGTGCCCGCCGATGTCTGCCAGCAGACCCGCCTGGCCGCCGAGGCCAAGGGCCAGACCGGCCACCTGCTCAGTCTGCACGCCCCGGTGTACGGGCCGGTGATGCAATATGCCGAAGACCGTTCGCTGCGCGAGCGGCTCTACCGGGCTTATGTCACCCGCGCCAGCGACCTCGGCCCGACCGAGCGCGACAACGGCCCGCTGATGACTGAGCTGCTGGAACTGCGCACCGAAGAGGCCCGCCTGCTGGGCCATGCCAGCTTCGGCCACCAGTCCCTGGTGGCCAAGATGGCCGAGTCACCCGAGCAGGTACAGGATTTTCTGCGCGACCTGGCCCGCCGCGCCCGCCCCCATGCCGAACGTGACCTGGCCGAGTTGCGCGGCTTTGCCGCCGAGTACCTGGGCCTGCACGACCTGCAGGCCTGGGACCAGGCCTTCGCTTCCGAGA
The DNA here is from genome assembly GCA_043756825.1 of Betaproteobacteria bacterium. Taxonomy (GTDB): domain Bacteria; phylum Pseudomonadota; class Gammaproteobacteria; order Burkholderiales; family Burkholderiaceae_C; genus Pseudaquabacterium. Next base: position 2,218 of record JAYUQJ010000438.1, read on the forward strand.
AGCTCAAGGAGTCGCGCTACGCCTTCAGCGAGCAGGAGGTCAAGCGCTACTTCACCGAGCCGCGGGTGCTTGACGGCCTGTTCCACATCGTCGAGACCTTGTTCGATGTGCGCATCCGGCCCGATCAGGCCGAGGTCTGGCACCCCAGCGTGCGCTTCTTCCGGATCGAACGCGCAGGCCCGGCGGGCGACGCGGCGCCGCAATGCCTGGGCCAGTTCTACCTCGACCCCTACGCCCGCCCGGGCAAGCGCCCCGGCGCATGGATGGACGTGGTGCAGGGCCGCTGGCTGCGGCCCGACGGCGTTGCGGCCAGTGCGCTGCAGACCCCGGTGGCCGTCCTGGTGTGCAATTTCGCGTCACCGGTGGGCGACAAGCCGGCACTGCTGACCCACGATGACGTGATCACCTTGTTTCACGAGTTCGGGCATGGCCTGCACCACCTGCTGACCCAGGTGGACGAGTTGGCGGTTGCCGGCATTTCGGGCGTGGAATGGGACGCGGTGGAACTGCCGAGCCAGTTCATGGAGAACTTCTGCTGGGAATGGGCCGTGCTGTCGCGCCTGACCGCGCATGTGGACAGCGGCGAGCCGCTGCCGCGCGCGCTCTACGAGCGCCTGCTGGCAGCACGCAATTTCCAGAGCGGCCTGCAGACCCTGCGCCAGGTCGAATTTGCATTGTTCGACATGCGCATCCATACCGAGGCCGCCGCCGCTGGCCAGGTGCAGGCGGTCTTGGACGCAGTGCGCGCCGAGGTGGCCGTCAATCCACCGCCCGCCTTCAACCGCTTCCAGCACGCTTTCTCGCATATTTTTG
>JAYUQJ010000439.1:0-8191 GCA_043756825.1 Betaproteobacteria bacterium
AAGCGGGCGATCTCCTCGAAGCTGAGCAGGCTGGTCTGCGGCAGGAAGACATAGTCCCGGTCGAAGATCTCCTTGGGCATGCAGTAGCTGCAGCGGAAGTTGCAGCGGTCGGTGACCGAGATGCGCAGGTCGCGCAAAGGCCGGCCCAGGCTGTCGGCCAGCAGGCCGGTGGCGGGGATGGCTTGCGCGGGGATGGCCGGCACCGGTGCGGCATAGCGCAGGTCGGCCAGCGGGATGACGGTTTCGCCCATGGGATGTGATTGTGACGTGGTGGCCGGCGGCTGGCCTGGCCTGGCTTCAAGCACCCTGCGGGCAGAGCGGATGGTTCAGCGGGTGCTGGCCAGTTGCGGGCTGGCCGCGCCCAGGTCGGCCCGGCGCGCGCCAGTGAAGCGGCGCGACCAATAGGACTCGCGCATGTCCTCGATGCGCACCTCGCCGCCCGCGCGGGGCGAGTGGATGAACTTGTCGTCGCCCACATAGATGCCCACATGCGAGAAGGTGCGCTTCATAGTGTTGAAGAACACCAGGTCGCCGGGTTTCAGTTCTTGCCGGTTGATGCTGAGCAGGCCGGCCGTGGTGGCCTGCTCGTCGGCGCGGCGCGGCAAGACCAGGCCAATGCTGTTCTCGAAGATATGGCGGGTGAAGCCGCTGCAGTCGAAGCCGGTTTCTTCAGTATTGCCGCCGCGCCTGTAGGGTACGCCGAGGAAATTCATCGCCTGCATCACCAGGTCGGACGCGGTGTCGCGCACGGTCTTGCGCACCGAGGTCATCAGCGGCGAGTTGACCAGTGCCGAGGCCGGCCGCAACAGGCCACGCTCACCCAGCAGGTCCATCACCGGATCACTGCCGGCCGGCACAGACTCGGGGGCGGCATGGGCGCCGGGGCCCGCCATCAGGCCGCCCGAAAGGCAGACCAGCAGCAGTGTGCAGCGGAGTTTTCGTGACTTTGACATCAAATTCGAGGATAACACCCGACCCCTTCAAGCCCACCCGGGGTTGCCCGGGGCCGCGCTATCACGGCCGGTGGCAGGTGAAAACCCTGGCAGGCCCTCGCATACTGCTGGCAACCGAAGCCGCTGGCCTGCGGCGCGGCAGGCTCAGGGCGTGGGTCTCGGGCCGCTTGATCGACAGGCGGATCCACGCGGGCAGCGCGCGCGGGCAGCTTGCGGACGCAGTGCAGCCGGCGCTTGGCGGCAGCGCCGGCGTCGCGTGGCTGCAAGCGCAGGTCGGGGTCGAAACCCTTGCACAGGCCGCACATGCAGCCCGCACCGCTCACGCCAGCCGCGTCACGTCTGGGTTCGTGGATTGCCCGGCAGGGCTCTGCCATCTGAAGGGTCGGCAAGAATCCCGGGGCTGGGGTCAGTTGCAATCTCATAGCATGAGCGGATGAGCACAGCACATTCCGGCATTCCCGTCCCCTCGGCGCTTTATCCCAGCCTGCGCGACCGCGCCGTGCTGATCACCGGCGGCGCCACGGGCATCGGCGCCACGCTGGTCGAAGCCTTTGCCGCGCAAGGCGCGCGGGTCGGCTTCATCGACCTGGATGCCGCCGCTGGCGCTGCCCTGGTGGGCCGCCTGTCGGCCGGGGACGGGCTGCGCCATTCGCCGGCCTTCGAAGCCGCCGACCTGGCAGATGCCGAGGCATTGCCCCAGGTGGTTGGCAGGCTGCGCGCGCAGATCGGCCCGGTGGCGGTGCTGATCAACAACGCCGCCAACGACCAACGCCACCGCATCGAGGCGACCACCCCGGCCAGTTGGGATGCCGGCATCGCAGTGAACCTGAAACACCAGTTCTTTGCCGCCCAGGCAGTCATCGCCGACATGCGCGGGCTGGGCGGCGGATCGATCATCAATCTCGGCTCGGTCAGCTGGATGCTCAAGCAGGGCGGCATGCCGGTCTACACCACCGCCAAGGCAGCCGTGCAGGGCCTGACCCGCAGCCTGGCGCGCGACCTGGGCCCCGACCGCATTCGCGTCAATACCCTGGTGCCCGGCTGGGTCATGACCGAGAGGCAATTGCGCCTGTGGGTCACCGACGGGTCCAGGGAAGAAATCGCCCGAGGTCAATGCCTGGCCGCGCCGCTGCTGCCCGAGCACATTGCCAGCATGGCCCTGTTCCTGGCTGCTGACGACAGCGCGATGTGCACCGCGCAGGATTTCGTCGTCGACGGGGGTTGGACCTGACCGTGGTCGCCCCATTGCAGGGGTGGGCCGAGGTCGGCAACGCCCCGGGCGATGGCCCGCGGACGGGCCCACTGCAGCGGGGGCGGGCCTGAGAGACTGAGAGTTTTTCGATCATGCCCGCTCACCACCCCAAAACGCACCCGCTCGTCGTTGCAAATGCTCGCCATAGCCCAGGCTATGGCTGCGCTTTGTGCCTATATCGAGCACGTTTTGTGGTGTTGCTCGGTCACGCTCGAAATCCTCTCAGTCTCTGAGTCAGTGCCTTGTCAGCGCGTCGCCGTGCAATGCGCGGCAGTTCTGTCCTTGTCAAAACACCGCCTCGCAGGAGACCCCGATGAGCCGCTATGAAGAGTTCCACCGCCGTTCCATCGAGGACCGGGACGGCTTCTGGCGCGAGCAGGCCGATTTGATCGATTGGCAGACCCCGTTCTCCCAGACCTGCGACTACCGCAATCCGCCGTTTGCCCATTGGTTTGTCGGCGGCCGCACCAATCTCTGCCACAACGCGGTAGATCGGCACTTGCGGGACCGGCCCGACCAGAACGCGCTGATCTGGGTATCCACCGAGGTTGACCAGGAGGTGGTCTACAGCTTCCGCCAGCTGCATGCCGAGGTTCAGCGCATGGCCGCCGTGCTGCTGGCGCTGGGTGTGAAGCAGGGCGACCGGGTGCTGATCTACATGCCGATGACGGCCGAAGCCGCGTTTGCGATGTTGGCCTGTGCCCGCATCGGCGCGATCCACTCGGTGGTCTTCGGCGGGTTTGCCAGCCACAGCCTGGCCACCCGCATCGACGATGCCGAGCCGACGCTGATCGTCAGCACCGACGCCGGCAGCCGCGGTGGCAAGGTGGTGCCGTACAAGCCCTTGCTGGATGCGGCGATCGGCCTGGCCCGCCACAAGCCGGCCAAGGTGCTGATGATCGACCGCGGGCTCGCGCCCTTCAGCCGCGTTGCCGGCCGTGATGAAGACTACGCCGCACTGCGGGCGCAGCACCTTGACACCGCGGTGCCCTGCGTCTGGCTCGAATCCAGCGACCCGAGCTACACCCTCTACACCAGCGGCACCACCGGCAAGCCCAAGGGCGTGCAGCGCGACACCGGCGGCTATGCGGTGGCGCTGGCCGCGTCGATGAAGCACATCTACCTGGGCGCGCCCGGCGAGACCTATTTTTCCACCAGCGACATCGGCTGGGTGGTGGGCCACAGCTATATCGTCTACGGCCCGCTGATCAGCGGCATGGCCACCATCCTGTATGAGGGACTGCCCACCCGGCCCGACGCCGGCATCTGGTGGAGCCTGGTCGAGAAGTACAAGGTGAGCGTGATGTTCAGCGCCCCTACGGCGGTGCGGGTGTTGAAGAAGCAGGACCCGGCCTTCCTGAGCAAATACAACCTGTCCAGCTTGAAGGCCTTGTTCCTGGCCGGCGAGCCGCTGGACGAGCCCACCGCCAGCTGGATATCGGACGCGATCAAGCGCCCGATCATCGACAACTACTGGCAGACCGAGACCGGCTGGCCGATCATGGCCATCTGCAACGGTGTCGAGCCTGCGCCCACCAAGTTCGGCTCGCCCGGCAAGGCGGTCTACGGTTTTGATGTGAAGCTGATCGACGAGACCACCGCCGAGGAGATCACCGAGCCCGGCAAGAAGGGCGTGATCGCGATCGAGGGACCGCTGCCCCCAGGCTGCCTGCAAACGATCTGGCGCGACGACGAGCGCTATGTGAAGACCTACTGGTCCAGCATCCACAACCGTGTGATGTACAGCACCTTCGACTGGGGAGTGAAGGACGCCGACGGCTATTTCTACATCCTGGGCCGCACCGACGACGTGATCAATGTGGCGGGCCACCGCCTGGGCACGCGGGAGATCGAGGAAAGCATCTCCAGCCACCCCAACGTGGCCGAGGTGGCGGTGGTGGGCGTGGCCGACCCGCTCAAGGGCCAGGTGGCGATGGCCTTCGCGGTGCTCAAGGATGCGACCCAGGCCGGCACGCCGGCCGCCGCACTGCAGCTCGAGGGCGAGATCATGAAACTGGTCGATACGCAGCTGGGCGCGGTGGCCCGGCCGGCGCGGGTGCGCTTCGTCACGGCCCTGCCCAAGACCCGCTCGGGCAAGATGCTGCGCCGGGCGATCCAGGCGGTGTGCGAATTGCGCGACCCCGGCGACCTGACCACCATCGAAGACCCGAGCGCATTGCAGCAGATCAAGGACCTGGTCAGCCCCGCTTGAGGTGGCGGCGGCGCAGCCTGTGGGCCGGGGCGCACCCCTGTTCTCACGGGCAGTCGCATCCGGGCCGGCGTCGTGTCGCAAGCCGGGCAGAATCGGCAGCGCCGTCCAGCAGGCGGCGCCCACTTCCATTGCCCACGATGCAAAACAACCTCCGCGTTCGATGCCGCAGCGCCGGGCTGATCCTGGCGGGCGCGCTGTGCCTGGCGGCCCGGGCCGCAGCGCCCCAGGTGATCGGGCCTGCCTTTCCGCAATTCGCGTCGGCAGGCGCGGTCAAGGCCGCCTGTGACCGCGGCCTGACCGAGGCCGCCGCCGGCCTGCGCCGGATCGAGCGCCAGCCCATCGACGGGCGCTGGATCGCCGCCTACGATGCCTTCAGCGCCAGCCTGGAAGACCTGGCACACCCGCTGCTGTTCCTGGCACATGTGCATCCACAAAAGGCCATCCGCACCGCCGCCGAAGCCTGCGAACTGCGCTGGAACGACTTCTACTCCACGCTGGGCCAGAACCAGCGTTTGTACCGGGCCGTCAAGACGGTCCAAGCTGCCGAGCCCAGCGACCAGCTGCTGCGCCGGACCCTGCTCGAGTCCTTCGACGATGCCGGTGTCGGTCTGGCGCCGGCCGGGCGTGCGCGGGCCAAGCAGCTCAACGACCGCATTGCCGGGCTGGGCCAGACCTTCGAGCGCAATTTGCGCGATGCCAACACCCGGCTTGCCTTTACCGAGGACGAGTTGAAGGGCGTGCCCCGGACGGTCTGGCAATCGGCCCAGCGCGACGCCGCCGGCCGACTGCTGCTGGGCGTGGACAGCCCCACCCTGGACCCGATACTCCAGTCGGCCGAGCTGGCCAGCACCCGCGAACGCATTTGGCGCGCCAAGACCAACCAGGGCGGCGAAGCCAACCTGCAGGTGCTGGCCGAGCTGACCCGGCTGCGCAAGGATTACGCCACGCTGCTGGGCGCAGCCAGCTGGGCCGAGTTCGTGCTGCGCCGGCGCATGGCCGAGACACCGGCCCGGGCCGTGGGCTTTCTCGACGAGGTCAAGGTCGCCGTGCAGCAGCGCGAGCGCGATGAGATTGCCGACCTGCGCGCGCTCAAGGCCCTGCATCTGAAGCAGCCTGCCGACACCACCCGGGTGGACCGTTGGGATGTCAGTTTCTACACCGAGCTGGCACGCCAGGCCCAGTTCAAGGTCGACCAGAACGCTTTCCGCGCCTACTTTCCACCGCAGCAGAGCCTGCAGTTCGCGCTGCGCTTGATCGAGCACTTGATGGGGGTGCGCTACCAACGCATAGAAGGCGCGGCCACCTGGCATCCCGAGGTGCAGGCCTATGCCGTATTTGACGCGGCCAGCGGCAAGCCCCTGGCCACGCTGTTCGTCGACCTCTACCCGCGGGACGGCAAGTACCAGCATGCCGCGGTGTGGGGCCTGCGGTCGGCCTCAACGGCCCTGAATCGGCCCTCGCAGGCCGCGCTGGTGGTCAATTTCGATCGCCAGGGGCTGACCATCGCCGAGCTCGAGACCCTGCTGCACGAGTTGGGCCACGCGGTGCACAACAACCTGTCCACGGCCGTGCGGGCGCAGCAGGCCGGTACCAGCGTCAAACACGATTTCGTCGAGGCGCCGTCGCAGATGCTGGAGGATTGGGTCTACGACAAGCAGGTCATCGGCTTGTTTGCCGAGGTCTGCCCCAGCTGCAAGCCCGTGCCCGGTGAGATGCTGGACCAGGCCCGCGCCGCCAGCCACTACGGCAAGGGCCTGCGTTCGTCGCGCCAGCACCTGTACGCTGCCTACGATCTGGCGCTGTACGGCCCGGCGCCGCGCGACCCGATGGCCCTGTGGGCGCAGATGGAAGGCGACACGCCGCTGGGCCATGTGACGGGCACGCAGTTTCCGGCCGGCTTTGGCCATATCGCCACCAACTACAGCGCCGGCTACTACGGCTACTTGTGGAGCCTGGTGGTGGCGATGGATCTGCGCACCGCGTTTGCGGCCAGCCGGCTCGACCAGGCCGTGGGCCGTCGTTACCGCGACAGCCTATTGGCCCAGGGCGGTCAACGCCCGCCCCAGGCCCTGATCAAGGATTTTCTTGGCCGCGACTTCAATGCCAAGGCCTTTTTTGACGATCTCAAACGCTGAGGCTCGGCTGCCGCGCGCTGCACCCGCCGACCCTTTGCCAGGCGGCACGCCGCTGGCGCCGGCTTTCAGGTCCGGCCGCTGCGCCCCGGCGCCGGCGCGCAGCGGCGCCTGAACGCCAGCCCCGACGCGCCGCCCAGTCCCGGCAGCAGCTTCAGGCGGCCCCACAGCCGCCACGCGCCCCACAGGCGCAGACCCAGCCGCCAGGCGCGGCGGGGTCGCCAGACCACCAGGGCCGCCACCCCCGCGCCCACCCAGTGCGGATGACCCAGCAGCCAGTGCCAGCCCAGGCGCAGCCGGTCGGCCAGGGCCAGTGGCGCGCGCAGCACCTGGGCGTCCTGCGCCAGAGCCAGGCGCAAGGCCGCGCTGCGTGCTTGCAGGTCGGCGCAGCGCCGGTCCAGGTCCTGCTGCGGTTGATCGAAGAACATCTCAGCCTCTCAGTCAAGCGCGCGAAGTGAGGCGCGATCCTGGGCCAGTTCGGCGCGGCTGGCCGGCGCCAGGCCGGCCGGGCTGGCCAGGCGCCGCCTGGCCTGCTGCATCAGCCACAGCGCCAGGCCCAGGCTGGCCAGCGCCAGCAGACCCAGCAGCAACAGGCGCACCGCTTCGGGTGCCAGTGCCACCAGCAGCGCGGCCAGCAGCAGCAGGCCCAGGCCAGCGAACAGCAGCGCCACGGCGGCCCAGACCAGGCCGTCGAAAACGCGCAGCTTTTCGCGTTCAAGCTCGGCGCTCAGCAGGTCCACACGCACCTGCCCGATGTCGAGCAGCGTGGCCAGCAGGCGACGCAAGGACTGGTACAGCCCCGCAGGGGCTGCGGTGACGGGATCAGGCCCCGGCGCGGCCATCGATTTGCCGGGCGGCGCTCAACGCCGGCTGATCAGCAGGCCGATGATCAGGCCTGCCCCGGCCGCAGCAGCAATGGCTTTCCAGGGGTGCTCGTGCACATACTCGTCGGCCGCATGGCCGGCGGCCTTGGCCTTGGCAACCGCCACCACCTGCAGCTGGCTCAGGCGGGCCTTGGCATCGGCCAGTCGGGCCTCGACCCGGGCGCGCCAAGCCTGCGCGGCGGCACCGGTCTGCTCTGCGCCCATGCGCAGCAATTCTTCGGCGTCGGCAATCACTACGCGCAGATCGGCCACCAGCTTGTCCTTGTGGGCCAGTGTCATCTGCGGGGCTTCGGTGGTGTCGCTCATTGCGCTCTCCGGGTTAGTGACAGGTTGGCCCTGCCAGCCACGATATTAGGCCGGCTGGGCGCCATTGGTGCGGCGCCGCCGCAAGAAGTCTTGGCAGTCGGTGACAGGCAGTATCAGAGCACTTCCGACGCAAAGTCGGCCAGGCGCGAGCGCTCGCCGCGCGCCAGCATCACATGGCCTGAATGCGGCCAGCCCTTGAAGCGGTCCACCGCGTAGGTCAGGCCCGACGAGCCCTCGGTCAGGTAGGGCGTGTCGATCTGCGCCAGGTTGCCCAGGCAGACGATCTTGGTGCCCGGACCGGCGCGGGTGATCAAGGTCTTCATCTGTTTGGGCGTCAGGTTCTGGGCCTCGTCGATCAGCACGAACTTGTTCAGGAAGGTGCGCCCGCGCATGAAGTTCAGGCTCTTGATCTTGATCTTGCTGCGCACCAGGTCTTGCGTGGCGGCGCGGCC
>JAYUQJ010000440.1:0-8154 GCA_043756825.1 Betaproteobacteria bacterium
GTTTGCGGTGAGCGAGCGCAGCATCCAAGGCCTGGGCCTGGGCCTGAACGGCAGCGCCGGTGGCCACCTCTGGCAGGCCGCGTTGCGCCAGGACCGCAATTCCCAGTTCGGCCGCCAGGCCACTGGCGCGCTGGCCTATGCCTATCGCTTCTCGCCGGCCTGGCGTGCCGGGGCGTCCTACGGCAGCAGCTTCGTGGTGCCCAGCTTCAACCAGCTCTACTTTCCCGGTTTCGGCAGTCCCAACCTGCAGCCCGAGACCGGGCGCCAGGCCGAGGCCCATCTGCGCTGGGCCGTGGGTGCCCACAGCCTGCGTGCCACCGCCTACCAGCACCGCATCCGCGGCTACATCGCCAGCGGCCCGCTGCCCAGCAACATCCCGCGCACCCGCATCGACGGCCTGACCCTGGCCTACGAGGGGCAGTGGGACGCGCTGCGGCTGGCGGCGGCTATCGACCGGGTCGACCCGCGCAACGACACCGTCGGCAGCGCCAACTTCGACAAGCTGTTGCCGCGCCGGGCCCAGGACCAGCTCAAGGCCGATGCCGACTGGCGCACCGGCGCCTGGACCCTGGGCGCCACCTTGGGCGCCTACTCGTCGCGATTTGACAATCCGGCCAACACCCTGCAGTTGGCCGGCCATGCCACGCTGGATGTGCGCGCCGACTGGGCCCTGAACCGCGACTGGACACTGGGCGCTCGGGTCAACAACCTGGCCGACCGGGTCTACGAGACCGCCTACGGCTACAACCAGCCGCGGCGCCAGGGCTTTCTGACCCTGCGCTACCAGCCGCGCTGAGCGCCATGCCCGCCTGGCTGAGCCTCGGCCTGCGCCGGGCCTGCGCTGGCCTGCTGGTGGCCTGCGGCCCCGTGCTGGCGGCGCCGCTGGCCCTGGTCGACGACCGCGGCCACCGGCTGACCCTGGACGCGCCGGCCCGGCGGGTGGTCAGCCTGCTGCCCTCGCTGACCGAGACCGTCTGCGCGCTGGGCGCCTGTGACCGGCTGGTGGGCACCGACCGCCATTCCAACTGGCCGGCAGCGGTGCGCGGCCTGCCCAGGCTGGGTGGGCTGGAAGACACCCAGATCGAGCGCATCGTGGCCTTGAAGCCCGATCTGGTGATCCTGGCGGTGTCGGCCCGCGCCACCGACAGGTTGGAGGCCCTGGGGCTGAAGGTGCTGGCCCTGGAGCCGCGCAGCCTGGCCGATACCCGCCGGGTGATGCACACCCTGGCCGTCGCGCTGGGTCGGCCGCAGCAGGGCGAGCAGCTCTGGTCCGATGTCGAGCGGCGCCTGCAGCGGGCGGCCAGCCGGGTGCCCGTGGCGATGCGCGGGCAGAAGGTGTATTTCGAGGTCTCTTCGGCGCCCTATGCAGCGGGTGAGGCCAGCTTCATCGGCGAGATGCTGGCCCGGCTGGGCCTGGGCAATATCGTGCCGGCGGCGATGGGGCCCTTTCCCAAGCTGAACCCCGAGTTCGTGGTGCGGGCCCAGCCCGGCCTGGTGATGGCGTCCCAACGCAACCTGGCCGAAATGCCACGCCGGCCAGGCTGGGACGCGCTGACTGCCCTGCGCCAGCAGCGCAGCTGCGGCTTCACCGAGGCCCAGGGCGATCTGCTGGCCAGGCCCGGCCCGCGCCTGGCCGAGGGTGCCGAGCAGGTGTTGGACTGCCTGCTGCGCCTGGTTGCGCGCATGCCATGACATCGGGGCCAGCCGCATGGACCCACACCCGCCTGCCGCCATGACGCGGCGCGGCATCCCGCCCTGGGCCCTGGGTGGCCTGTTGCTGGCGCTGGCGCTGCTGGGTGTGGCGGCCGGGCTGTCGGCCGGCAGCGAGGGCCTCAGCCTGGCCTGGGGCGACGACGCGGCGTTGATCCACGCCATCCGCGCGCCGCGCACGCTGGGCGCGCTGGCGGCCGGCGCCTTGCTGGGCCTGGCCGGCGCGCTGGCCCAGGGCCTGTTCCGCAACCCGCTGGCCGATCCCTACCTGCTGGGCTCGGCCGCCGGGGCCAGCCTGGGGGTGGTGGCCGTGCTGGCGGCGGGCGGCTGGCTGGGCAGCGCGATGGGCCAGGCCCAGGCCTCGCTGCTGCTGCGCCTGGGCCTGGTGGGTGCGGCCTTTGCTGGCGCCCTGGGCGGCGTGGGGCTGACCTTGCTGCTGGCCGGTGGCGCGGCCCGGCCGATCAAGCTGCTGCTGTGCGGGGTGGTGGTGGGGGTGCTGATGGGGGCGCTGGCCGACCTGCTGATCCTGGCGTCGCCCGAGGCGCTGCGCGGCAAGCAGGTATTTCTGCTCGGTACCACCAGTTTCCTGGGTTGGGACAGCCTGGCGCTGATGGCGGCGGCCCTGGCCCTGCTGCTGCCGCTGGCCCTGCGCTTTGCCCGGGTGCTGGACGCACTGGTGCTGGGCGAGGCCAGCGCCAGCAGCCTGGGCCTGGCACTGCCGAGCTTGCGCCTGCTGCTGGTGGTGCTGATGGCGCTGGCCACCGGCACGGCGGTGTCGCAGGCCGGGCTGGTGGCCTTTGTCGGCCTGGTAGCGCCGCACCTGGTGCGCCGCTGGGTGGTGGTCACCCACGGCGCACTGCTGGCGCTGTCGGCGGCCGTCGGCGCGGTGCTGCTGCTGGCCGCCGATGTCGCCGCCCGCAGCCTGATCGCGCCGCAGGAACTGCCGGTGGGCGTGCTCACTGCCTTGCTGGGCGGTGCCTACCTGCTGGCGCTGCTGCGGCGCCGCGACCGGGCATGACAGCCACGCCGCTGCGCGCCGAGGGCCTGGTGATGTCGCTGGGCGGACGGCGCGTGGTGGACGACGTCTCGCTCGCGCTGAACGCCGGCCAGTGGCTGGCCCTGGTGGGCCCCAACGGCGCCGGCAAGAGCAGCCTGCTGTCGCTGCTGGCCGGCCTGCGCAGCGCCGACGCCGGCCAGATCTGGCTCGCCGGACGGCCGCTGGCCGACTGGCCGGCGCGTGAGCGGGCCCAGCGCCTGGCCTGGCTGTCGCAGCAAGGCGAAGCCGACGGCGACATCGGCGTGGTCGATGTGGTGCGGCTGGGGCGGCTGCCGCAGCAGGGTCTTTTCGGTATGCCCACACCGGCCGACGAGGCCGTGGTGCGGACAGCGATGGCCGAGACCGAGTGCAGTGCGCTGGCCGGCCGGCGCCTGAGCGCGCTGTCGGGTGGCGAGCGCCAGCGCGTGCTGCTGGCGCGCGCCTTGGCCGTGGGTGCGTCCGTGCTGCTGCTGGACGAGCCCACCACCCACCTGGACGCGCCGCACCAGCGCGCCCTGGTGCGCAGCCTGGCCGCGCGGGCCCGTGCCGGGGCGGCGGTGGCCGCCGTGCTGCACGACCTGAACCTGGCCTTGGCCGCCGACCGGCTGCTGGTGATGCAGGCCGGCCGCCTGGTGGCCGACGGCGCCCCGGCCGATCCGGCGGTGCAGCAATGCCTGGTAGAGGTATTCGAGCAGGCCTTCAGCATCGAAGCCTTTGGCAACGGCGGCACGCCGCGCTGGGTGGCAGTGCCGCGGCCATGAGCAGGCCCTGCCGCCCCCTGGACGCCGCTGGGTCCGGTGTCCGTCCTGCTACCGACCGGGTGGACGACGCCGCCGCGCCCGCTGCGCTGTCTTCCCTGCCGAACCCCCGCCCATGACTGACGACCTGCCCGCCCCGCTGACTTCGCTGATCGACCGCATCCAGCCGCGCCACGACGCCGCCCTGGCCGCGCGCCTGCAGCAGCGCCTCGACCATCTGACCAAGCCGGTCGGCGCCTTGGGCCGGTTGGAGGACCTGGCGCTGCAGATCGGCCTGCTGCAGGGCAGCGCCCAGCCCCGGCTGCACGCACCGCAACTGCTGGTGCTGGCGGCCGACCACGGGCTGGCGCGCCAGGGCGTGTCGGCCTACCCGCAGGACGTGACCTGGCAGATGGTGCACAACATGCGCGCCGGCGGTGCGGCGGTGAATGTGCTGGCACGCCAGCATGGCCTGGCGCTGACCCTGGTGGATGCCGGCGTGGCGCATGACTTCGGCGCCGCGCCCGGCCTGCGCCATGCCAAGCAGGGCTGGGGCACCGCCGACGCCAGCCTGGGCCCGGCGATGGCGGTGGACCAGGCGCGCCAGGCCTTGCTGGCCGGCGCTGCGCTGCTGCAGGGCTTGCCCGGCAATGTGGTGCTGTTCGGCGAGATGGGCATTGCCAACAGCGCCAGCGCGGCCCTGCTGCTGGCCCGCCTGCACGGCGTGCCACTGGCCACCGCCACCGGGCGCGGCACCGGCCTGGATGACGCCGGCCTGGCGCACAAGCAGGCGGTGCTGGCACGCGCGCTGGCGCGGGCACCGCAGGCGGTGGCACCGCTGGCGGTGCTGGCCGAGTTCGGTGGCTTCGAGATCGCGATGTTGGCCGGCGCGATGCTGGCCGCCGCCGCCGAGCGGCGCTTGATCGTGGTGGACGGTTTCATCGTCGGCGCTGCGCTGCTGCTGGCCCAGTCCTGGGCGCCCGCAGTGCTGGACGCCTGCGTGTTCGCCCATCGCAGCGCCGAGGCTGGCCATGCGGCGCTGCTGGCCATCCTGCAGGCTCGGCCGCTGCTCGACCTGGGCCTGCGCCTGGGCGAGGGCAGCGGCGCGGCGCTGGCCTGGCCCCTGGTGGCTGCGGCGGTGGGCCTGCTGCAAGGCATGGCCAGTTTCGAGTCGGCCGGTGTCAGTGGCCGGGGTGAGCCATGAGGGGCGACGCGCCGCTGCCGCACGGCCGCCTGCGCCACGAGTTGCGACTGGCAGCCGTGGCGTTGCAGTTTCTGACCCGGGTGCCGGTGCGGCTGGACGCCTTCGACCCGCAGTGGCTGCACGCCAGCGCCCGCCATTTCCCGCTGGTGGGCGCGGCGGTGGGGGCCTTTGGCGCTGCGGTGCTGCTGCTGGCGCTGCTGGCCTGGCCGCCGCTGGTGGCCGTGGGTCTGTCGATGGCGGCCACGGTGTGGCTGACCGGCGGATTCCATGAGGACGGCTTGGCCGACACCTGTGACGGCCTGGGCGGTGCGGTCAGCCGCGAGCGGGCGCTGGCCACCATGAAGGATTCGCGCCTGGGCAGCTACGGCGCGCTGGGCCTGCTGCTGACCCTGGCGCTGAAGGCCTCGGTGCTGGCCGTGCTGGCCGCGCACGACGCCTGGGCCGCCGCTGGTGCGCTGGTGCTGGCGCATGCCGGTTCGCGCGCGGCCACGGTGGCCCTGCTGGCGGCAATGCCCTATGGCGGCGACCCCGAGCATGCCAAGGCCAAGCCGCTGGCCCTGCGGGTCGGCCGCTTCGGCTTGGCGGTGGCGCTGGCCTGGGTACTGGCCTTGGGCGCGGCCCTGGCCGGGCTGGTAAATGCCGGGGTCCACCCGGCGCCGTGGTCGCCGCTGCGCCTGCTGGCCGCCGCGCTGGCCGTTGCCGCCGTGGCGGCGCTTTGCGCCCGCTGGCTGCGGCGCCGCCTGGGTGGCTACACCGGCGACGGCCTGGGCGCCACCCAGCAATGGACCGAACTGACCGTCTACCTGGCGCTGGCCGCCGATGTCGGCTGAGGCGCCCGACCTGTGGCTGTGGCGCCACCCGCGGCCGGCCGGCGCGGCCGGCCGCTGTATCGGCCGCTGTGACCTGGTGCCGGACCGGCGCCGCGCCAAGCGCCTGGCCCACCAGATCCGCCAGGCCGCACGGCACCATCGGCTGCCGCAGAGGGTCTGGACTTCGCCCTCGCGGCGCTGCGCCGACGTGGGCCGCTGGCTGGCCAGCTGGGGCTGGCAACATCAGATCGACGCGAGCCTGCTGGAGCTGGATTTCGGAAGCTGGGACGGCTGCCGCTGGGCCAGCATCCCGGCCGCCGCTGGGCCAGCATCCCGGCCGCCGAGGTGGCGGCCTGGGAGGCCGACTTTGCCGGCCATGGCCCCGGTGGTGGCGAGTCGCTGGACAGCCTGGCACGCCGCTGCAGGGCTTTTGTCGCCGCGCGCCAGGCCGAGGGCTGCCGCCCGGTGCTGGTGGTGGCGCATGCCGGCTGGATCCAGGCCAGCGCCGGGCCGCCAGCCGGCGGCTGGCAGGCCAGCCACTGGCCGGCGGCGCCGCGCCACGGCAGCCTGACCCGGCGGGTCGGGCCGGCCGGTGGCTGATCCGGCCGGCCGGTCAGGGTTTGTCGCTGCGCGCCAGGCCGGGGGCAGCCGCCCGCCAGGGTTGCTGGCGCACATCGGCTGGATCCCAGGCCAGCACTGGGTACGCCGGGCCGCGCTGGCACGCGGCTGCGGCCCGGATACCGTCAGCCTGCGCCGGTGACCGTCGGCAAGGGCCGCAGCGCAGCCAGCCGCAGGGCCAGATGCACCTCCAGGCCTCGGCCGGGCAATGGCCAGGGATCGAGCAGTGCGGCGGCAGCGCTCAGCCGGTTGTTCAGGGTATTGACATGCACGCCCAACCGGGCTGCGGCGGCCTTGGCGTTGTGGCCCAGATCCAGGTAGGCCAACAGGCTCTCGGCCAGCCGGGTGCCACGCACGCGGTCCTGGGCCAGCAAGGGCCCGATGTTGGCGTCGATGTACGCCGCCAAGCCTGCCGCATCGGGCATGCTGGCGGCGCCGAATGCGGCGATGTAGGGCGTCAGACCGGCCAGCAAGTGGATGCCTTCGACATGGCCCAGCCGGTCCAGCAGGCCCAGGCCCCGCTGCAGATCGGCCAGCGCCGACGGCAGCGCAGCCCAGGCGGCGCAGGGCGGTGAGACCAGACCCGCCGTGCGCAGCCCGGTACCGTCGTCCAGCGCTTTCTGCAATGCGTGCCGCAAGTTGCCGGGCGGGGTGTCGTCGGCCAGCACGACGACCATGTCGTCCAGCGCATCGACCCACGCATGGCGCGCGTCCAGCCTGGCGCTCAGCCGGCGCACGATGGCCGCGGCACCGGCGCGCCGGCTCGGTCCCGTCGGCCGCAGCAGGGCCAGCACGGCCCCACCCGCGTCCCGCAGGCCTTGCGCAGCGGCCTGGCGGGCCAGCGCAGCGCTGCCCGCGCGCAACGGATTGAGCAGATCGAGCAGCAGGCCCGCAGGACGCTGCGGCGCGCTTCGCACCGGCAGGTCGGGCGCCAGCATCATCAGCGCCAGCACCAGCGCGCAGCGCTCCAGCGTGCGCAGCGCCACATCGGACAGCGGTAGCTCGCTCAATGCCAGCAGGCCGCCCAGCAGCCGGCCGCCGCCGACGATCGCCGCAAGCTGCCCGGCGCTGCCCGCTTCGCCCGACAGCAGCACCGAGCGGCCGCTCAAGCGGCTGGCATCCAGCGCGGCATGCAGCGCTGACCCGGGGACCGGCGCGCAGCGCGGCGGTGCCAGGGATTGGTGCGGGGCCGCGCTGCACAGCAGCGTGTCCGCAGCATCCACCAGCGCCACCGTCGCATCGAGCAGCGTGGCCACGGTCTGGCACACCTCGAGCAAGCTGCCGCCCCGGGCCACCAGGCGGGTCAGCCGCTCATGCGCGTCGGCGGCAAGTTCCAATGCGGCGGACTTCTGCTGCAACAAGGCGTTGCTTTGCTCGGCCTTGGCCAGCGCGCTGCGGGTGCGCGCGAACGCTTCGGCATTGCGGATCGCCACCACCGCATGCGCTGCCAGCATGCTCAGGGTGGCGATGTCCGGATGGCTGTAGTCCCGAGCGTCGCGGTCGGCCAGCACCAGCACGCCCAGGAAGTCGGTGCCCGACAGCAGCGGCATCGCCGCCATCGATTGCACGCCCTCGCTGCGCAGGGTGGCATCGAGCCGGGCATCGTGCAGCACCCGGGTCTCGGAAAAGTAGTCGGCGGTGGCAAACGGCGAGCGCGTCTGGCGGACATAGCCCACCACGCCGCGGCCGCTGGCGGCCCGCATATGCTGCGCCCATTCGGTGCTGACGCCATCGATGGCCAGCACCACCAGCGTGTCGTCTTGAAGATGATCCGGGCCGGCGATCCAGGCCACATGGCTGCCCAGCAGCGCCCGTCCGCGCTCGACGATGGCCTGCAGCACGCGTTCGGGTTCGCGCAAGACCGTCAGGTCCCGCACGCTGTCGGACACCGCCAGCCAGGCGCGTTCGCGGTCGCGTGCCTGGGCCAACTGCGTGCGCAGCTGCAGCAGCTGGTGCGGCGCCGCCGGTAGATCGGCGGCTGGCACGGTCGCGGCGGCCGCGACGCGCGGGCCAGCGGTAGAAGGCTTCGGGGATCGCATC
>JAYUQJ010000441.1:0-3015 GCA_043756825.1 Betaproteobacteria bacterium
TCGCCCGAACGCTCGGCCGGCGAGAGGCGCTCGGCCATCGGCTCGAACGCGGGAGCGCTTTCTTCCTCATTTTCGAGGAACGGGTTTTGCTCCAACATCTGCTCGACTTCCTGATGCAGCTCCAGCGTCGAGAGTTGCAGCAGGCGGATCGATTGCTGGAGCTGCGGCGTCAGCGCCAGGTGCTGGGACAGGCGGACCTGCAGTGAGGGCTTCATGGGAAGTGCTGCCCCTACATGCGGAAATGTTCGCCGAGGTAGACCTTTCGGACGTCGGGGTTCTCGACGATCTCGGCCGGCGTGCCCTCGGCCAACACGCGGCCCTCGCTGATGATGTAGGCGCGGTCGCAAATGCCCAGCGTCTCGCGCACATTGTGGTCGGTGATCAGCACCCCGATGCCGCGCCGCTTCAGGAAACCGATGATGCGCTGGATCTCGATCACGGCGATGGGATCGACCCCCGCAAACGGTTCGTCCAGCAGGATGAAGCGCGGCTGGGTGGCCAGGGACCGGGCGATCTCGACGCGGCGCCGCTCGCCGCCCGACAAGGCCGGCGCCGGCGAGTTGCGCAGCTTCTCGATCGACAGGTCGGCGAGCAGCTGTTCGAGTTGCGCATCGATGGCGCCCGCCGACAGGCCGCGGCCGTCGGCACCGATCTGCAGCTCCAGCACGGCACGGATGTTCTCCTCGACCGTGAGCTTGCGAAAGATCGAAGCCTCTTGCGGCAAGTAGCTCAGGCCCATGCGGGCGCGCTGATGGATGGGCTTGTTCTGCACTGCCACGCCGTCGATCAGGATGACGCCGGCGTCGGCCCGGACCAGCCCCACCACCATGTAGAAGCAGGTGGTCTTGCCGGCGCCGTTGGGCCCGAGCAGGCCGACCACCTCACCGCCAGCCACCGCCAGGTGCACGTCCTTGATGACTTGGCGCGCACCGTAGCTTTTTTTCAGGCCGCTCACTGCCAGGCGGCTGCGGCCGTCAATCGGCGGGCCGGCCACCGCAGGCGCGAAGGCAGCGCCGTCCCGGGCGGTGGCCAGCGTCAACGGCGGTCTCCGAGGGTGGGCGAGGGCTTGAGCGGTGTGCCCGCCGACGCCGCTGCATCAGCCGGCGCCGCGACGCCGGCATTGCGCGGGGTGATCACGGCGCGCACCCGGCCAGTGGGATTGTTGGCACTGGGTGTGCCGCCGCGCACGCTGAAGGTCTCGCTCTGGCTGTCCCAGATGATCACCGCGCCGGTGATCTCGTCGACCGCTACCCCGGCTTGCAGGCGCCTTACCTGGGCCAGGCCCTCGAAACGCAGGGTGCCCGCCTGGCTGTCGTAGTCGATGCGCTGGGCCTGGCCTTCGACGATCTCGTCCAGGCCATCGCGTTTCTGGCGGTAGACGGCGGGTTTGCCAGCGCCGCCCAAGGCTTGCGCCGCCCGGTGGCCGTTGGTCGTCTCGCGCAACTCCAGCCGGTCAGCCCGGATCTGCATCGTGCCCTGGGTGATCGACACATTGCCGCTGCAGGCGCTGGTCTGCTTCTGCAGGTTGACGGTGCAGGGCTGGTCAGACTCCAGCGTCATAGGTTTGCTGCGATCGGCCTTCTCGGCCTGGGCCGTGAACGTGGCACCGGCCAGGGCACAAAGCAGCCCGGCGGCAGCAAGAGGGCGTGGGAATAGGGTAAACATTAGTCGGCACAAAACTTGCAGGCTATTCTAGTCTGAAGTCAGGTGCGTGCCGACGAAAAACCGGCAATCCGTCGCGCCGCGGGCGGGTGGATTGCGCTGCGGGTTGCGCTGCGGGTTGCGCTTTCGGGGGCGCGGCCGGCGGCGCTGGGCCGTGCGCCGGCCGGCTGGAGGCTCAGACCTTGCGCGACCGGGCGATCAGATGGTCGGCCACGGCCAGTGCCCTTTCCGGTGTGCCGGCGATCGACGGCGAGGTCATGTAGCGACCGTGGATGCCCAAGGTCGGCACACCCTCGATCTTGTACCCCTCCGCCAGCTGGCGTGCCTGCCGGGACTTGGTGGCCACCGAGAAGCTTTTCATGGTGTCCATGACCTTGGTGACATCCGCGCCGTTGGCCTGCAGCCAGGCGCTGATGTCGCTGTCCTTGTCCAGCCGCTGTTTGGCCACATGCAGGGTGTTGAACACCTTGCGATGCAGGCTGTCGACCAGGTCGAGCGCTTCGAAGGCGAAGTACAGCTTCTGCAGCGGCTCTTGAGCCACGTTGAAGGCCACCGGCACGCGGTGGAAATTGACTTGCGCCGCCGGCAGCTTGCGGGCCCAGGCGTCGAGCGCGGGCTCGAAGGCGTAGCAGTGCGGGCACCAGTAGCCAAAGAACTCGACCACGTCCACCTTGCCGGCGGGTATGGCCACCGGGGTGGCCACGCGCTGGTAGTCGCGGCCTTCGACCGGCGCGCCCTGGGCCCAGACAGGCGCGGCGGCGCCGGCCAGCAACAGACCGGTGGTGCCGGCAGCAAATTCACGACGGTTCATGCGGGTTTCCTTCGGATCCGGTTGGTTTGACACTAGGAGCCTGTCGGGCTTGGGGCGTCGATAGCGAGAAGCGGCCCCAGCGAGGACAGTTTTTGCCGGATTTGCAGGCCCATAGTTCAACTATGGGACAAAAAGCCGGTAAAAAATGGAACGCTGAGGCCGTTTCGCAGCCGACGATCCCCAAGTCCGACAGGCTCCTAACGGCCAGCCGCTGGTGGGCGAGGGCGGGCGGCGTGCCGCCGCGCGGCTTGCAGCAAACGCCAGCCCAGCAGCACCGCCACAAGCGCCGCGTAGATTGACCACTCACCGAAGTCGTTTTTGCCGGCGCGCATCCAGAAAAAGTGCAGCAAGCCCAGCAGCACGATGGCATAGACCGCCTTGTGCAGCAACTTCCAGCGCGCCGCGCCCAGCGCCTTGATCGCGCGGTTGAACGAGGTGGCGGCCAGCGACGCCATCAGCAACAAGGCCAGCGTGCCGACCAGCACAAACGGGCGCTTCGGGATGTCTTTGACGATGACGGCCCAGTCCAGCCCCATGTCTAG
>JAYUQJ010000442.1:0-3014 GCA_043756825.1 Betaproteobacteria bacterium
TCGGCGGTGGTGATGGAGTTCGGCGCCGGCTCGGGCGCACTGGCCGAGCAGTTGCTGGACGCGCTGGGCGATGCGCTGCAGACCTACCTGATCGTCGACCTGTCAGGCGCGCTGCGCCTGCGCCAGCAGGCCCGGCTGGCCCGTTTTGGCGCCCGGGTGCGCTGGCTTGACCGTCTGCCCGCGCGGTTTGACGGCGTGGTCATCGGCAACGAGGTGCTGGACGCGATGCCGGTGCAGTTGCTGCACTTCGACGGCGCGCAGTGGCTCGAGCGAGGCGTGGTGCGGGGCGGCGCCCACTTCGCCTGGGCTGACCGGCCCACCGCCTTGCGGCCCCCGCTGGACCATGACTATGTGCCCGGCACCATCACCGAGATCCACCCGCAGGCCGAGGCCTTCATGCGCAGCCTGGCGGCGATGCTGGGGCGCGGGCTGCTGCTGCTGATCGACTATGGCTTTCCTGAGCACGAGTACTACCTGCCACAGCGCAGCGGTGGCACGCTGATGTGCCACCAGGCCCACCGCGCCGATCCCGACCCGCTCGCGGCGGTGGGTGCCAAGGACATCACCGCCCATGTCAATTTCACCGGCATCGCTTTGGCAGCGCAGGACGCCGGCCTGGCGGTGCTGGGCTACGCCTCGCAGGCACGTTTTTTGCTGAATTGCGGGCTGCCGACCCTGCTGGAGACGGCCAGCCTGGCCGAACGCACGATGGCCCAGCGCCTGATCAACGAGCATGAGATGGGTGAGCTGTTCAAGGTGATCGCGCTGGGGCGCGGCCTTGCGGGCATCGACCTGCTGGGCTTTGCCCAGGGCGACCGCAGCCACCGCCTGTGAACCCTGGCCACCCCGCGATGCGCTGGCTGGTGATCTTCTTCGTGCTGCTGATCCTGTTCGGCGGCCTGCGCCGCTGGCTGGGCTGGCTCGGCCTGGGCAAGGTGCCGGGGGACTTCAGCTTCCGGCTGCTCGGGCGTGAATTTTTCGTGCCACTCGGGTCCAGCCTGGTACTCAGCATCGTGGTGATGCTGCTGCTGCACTGGCGTTGACAGCCTGGCCGACCGACCGGTCAGGCTTCGGGTGCCGCCGTGAGCAGCGCCACCGCGCCCAGGACGACCTCGTGAAAAAGGTAGCGGCTGGCGGTCAGGGGCGGCAGCTTGTCGTCCGCGACCGGCTGCAGCTGCGCTGATCCGCGTGGGGCCAGCGCCGCCGGGTCGAGCGCCGCGCCCACCCCCCGCAGCGTGGCGGCCAGCCGGTCGAGCACGGTGCGCAGGCTCTGCGGGTCCAGCAGCGGCGGGGCCGCGCCGTCGAGCATGAAGTCCTCCCACTCCAGCAGATCGAACAGGAACTGCCCGCCCTTGAGCAAAGGGTGCGGTGCCAGTTCGTCCAGCCAGGCGGCGGCGCGCCCGGGTGCGTCCCGGCGCAGGGCCATGCCCTGGCGCGCCAGCGTGCACAGCACCGCGCGCAGGCCCTGGTCTTGGTGACGCAGGGCGTCCAGCAGGGTCAGGTCGGCCGGGCCAAAAGGGCTGTCGCGGGGGTCCTGCGCAGTGGGCATGGCGGGGTCGGCTCAGTCTCTCAGAGCGGCCGGGTGGTCACATAGTGGGCGATCTGGCGCAGCACGGCCTTGGCCCGATTGTTCTCGATGAAACCCAGGTCGCGCTCGAAGTGGCTCACGCCGCGGTGAGCCAGCCTGTCGGCCAGGGCGATGGCGTATTCGATCGAGCCGGCCCGCTGCATCGCCGCCAGCATCTCCTCGGCATGGTCCTGGCTTTTCTGGCTGCGCGGCAGCGCGTTGATCGTTGCCATGCGGCGTCGCAGCGGCTCGCTGGCATGGCGGAACAGGTGGATCATCATCACGGTGCGCTTGCCTTCGAGCAGATCACCCAGCGCCTCCTTGCCGTAACGGTCGGTATCGCCGACCAGATTGAGCACATCGTCCTGGATCTGGAAGGCGATGCCGATCAGCCTGAAGCATTCATTGAAACGGTCGAGCACGGACGGATCGGTGACGCCGGCGCAGACCGCGCCTATGCGGCAGGGCGATATGCAGGTGTACCAGCCGGTTTTCTTCAGGCTCATGCGGTGATAGTCAGCGTCCCGGCCGGGCACCACGTTGCGGCGGATCCAGCCCAGCTCGATAGCCTGGCCCTCCACCGTCTCACGGCACATGTGCATCACCTCGTGAATCAGCCCCAGGGTGCCGGCCAGACCGCGCGTGGGCAGGTTGGACAGCACCAGGTCGATCGCGAACAGGTTCATGCCGTCGCCGGCATTCACCGCCAGCCCGACGCCATGCGACATATGCAACGTGGGCTTGCCGCGCCGGTGGGTGGACTCGTCGGCAATGTCGTCATGCACCAGGAAGCCGTTGTGGAACAGCTCCAGCGCGCCGGCGGCGCGGATCGCGGCATCGCTGGCGCCGCCCAGTGCCATGCAGGTGGCAATGGTCAGGGTCGGGCGCAGGCCCTTGCCTTCGCGGACCACGTAGTTGCGCATCAGGTCGTAGAGCTCGGCGCGCGGCGCGCGGCGTGGCAGCAGCTGCAGGATCTCGTCGACTACCTTGCGCTTCATGCGCTGCATGGTCTCCTGCAGGTCGTCGTCGAAGATATCGGCATGCGCGCCCCAGCTGCTGCCGGCATGGCCGTCCCACAGGCTGCGCGAGGCCTGGGTCGGTGTATCGGCGTCCAGGGGGTGGCGCTGGTCGAGGTAGTCGAGTGCTGGCCAATGGGTCGGCTGGCGCAGGGCGGGGCCCGTCGCTGCCATGCCGCGGCCGGGCCCCGCCACGGCCTGGCCCCAGCGTGCCGCGTGCTGGTCGCGGTAGGCGCACCACAAGGCCTGCACCGCACGCAAGCCGCTGGCACGCTGGGCCAGCACAGAAAAGCAGCGCCAGGTCGCCAGCACGGCGCTGCGCTCGCCGCGCACGTCCAGGCTGCCGGCCCACAGTGCGTCCACCGGGCGCCGCTCGGCGTCGAACAGCAGCTTCAGGGCACGGTCATCGAAGTGGACTTGCACCGTCGGCG
>JAYUQJ010000443.1:0-3014 GCA_043756825.1 Betaproteobacteria bacterium
TAGCCCGCGATGATGATGTGGGCCTCGGCGTTGATCGAACGTTTGGCGATCGTGGTCATCGCCACCGACTGCATCAGCCAGTCGCTCGCACTCAGCCGCATCACGATGCGGTTGCTGTACATGATCAGGAACGGCGTGGCGAGCATGCTGAGCACCATGCTCGCCAGCACCGGGCTGACCCAGAGCGGGTCGATCAACTGCCGCTCGGCACCCAGCGTCAGCAGCACGAAGCCGAACTCGCCGGCCTGCGCCAGGTACAGGCCGGTGCGCAGTGCCACCCCGGGTGCCGCGCCGAACAGGCGCGCCAGTGTCGACACGAGCACGAACTTGGCGACCACCGGAAGCAGCGTCAGCAGCAGCACCAGCGCCCACTGGTCGAATACCGGCCGCCAGTCGAGCTTCATGCCGATGGTGATGAAAAACAGGCCGAGCAGCACGTCGTGAAACGGCCGGATGTCGGTTTCGACCTGGTGTTTGTATTCGGTCTCGGCGATCAGCATGCCCGCCAGAAAAGCTCCGAGGGCGAGCGACAGGCCGGCGTGTTCGGTCAGCCACGCCAGACCCAGCGTGACCAGCAGCAGGTTCAACACGAACAGCTCTTCGCTCTTGCGCCGTGCCACCTGGGTCAGCCACCAGCGCATCACCTTCTGCCCGCCGACCAGCAGCAAGGCCAGCAGCGCAGCGGCTTTCAGCGCCGCCCAGGCGATCGCGATCAACAGGTCTTCGGCCGGTGAACCGAGCGCCGGAATCACCACCAGCAGCGGCACCACCGCCAGATCCTGGAACAGCAGCACGCCCATCACACGCTTGCCGTGCTCGCTTTCCAGCTCCAGTCGCTCGGACATCAGCTTGACCACGATGGCGGTAGACGACATCGCGAAGGCCGACCCCAGCACCACCGCGCCCTGCCAGCTCAGGTCCCAGGCTTGGCCGGCCCAGGCAAAGGCAAGGCCCAGCAGGGCATTGCCGGCCAATGCGCCCAGCATGGTCAGCACCACCTGCGACAGACCCAGGCCGAACACCAGGGAGCGCATGCTCCGCAGCTTGGGCAGGTTGAACTCGAGGCCGATGACGAACATCAGGAAGACCACGCCGAACTCGGCCAGGTACTTGACCCCGGCGGTGTCCTTGGCCAGCGCCAGCGCGTTCGGGCCGATCAGCACCCCCACGGCCAGGTAGCCCAGCATCGGCGGCAAGCGCAGCAGGCGGCAGGCCACCACCCCCAGCACTGCGGCCACGAGGTAGAGCAGTACAAGTTCGAGGGTGGTGGCCATGCGGTCCGGTGGGGCTTCTAGAATCCAGCGCTGTTCCCTTCGATGCTAAGCGAGCGCCGTGCCCGCGTCGCCGCCACCGCGCCAACGTGCCCTTTACCCCCCCCTTCACTCCCGATCGTGCCCGGCGCGCCCTGCAACTGGCGGCGCAGACCTTCGCGATCGAGGCGCGTGCGCTGCTCGGCCTGGCCGACCGCCAGGGCGACGGATTTGCCCAGGCGGTGGCAGCCATGCTGGCCTGCCGGGGCCGGGTGATCGTGATGGGCATGGGCAAGAGCGGCCATGTCGGCCGCAAGATTGCGGCCACCCTGGCGTCCACCGGCACGCCGGCTTTCTTCGTGCATCCGGCCGAAGCCAGCCACGGTGACCTGGGCATGGTGCAGGCCGGTGACGTGGTGCTGGCCATCAGCAACAGCGGCGAGAGCGATGAGCTCGCGGCCATCCTGCCGGCATTGCGCCGGCTGGGCATTACCCTGGTGGCGATGACCGGCAAGCCCGATTCCACCCTGGCCCGGCTGGCCGACCAGGTCATCAGCAGCGCGGTCGAGCAAGAGGCCTGTCCGCTCAACCTGGCGCCCACGGCCAGCACCACGGCGCAGATGGCGCTGGGCGACGCGCTGGCGGTGGCCTTGCTGGATGCGCGCGGCTTCAAGGAAGAAGACTTTGCCCGTTCGCACCCGGGCGGGGCCCTGGGCCGCAAGCTGCTGGTGCATGTGGCCGACCTGATGGTGCAGGGCGACGCATTGCCGGTCGTGGCACCGCACACGCCCTTCACCGAGATGATGCGGGTGATGTCGTCCAAGGCGCTGGGCGCGGCCCTGGTGGTGGACCCGCAGCAGCGCCTGTTGGGCATCTTTACCGACGGCGACCTGCGCCGTCTGGTCGAGGCCGGGGCCGATCTGCGCACCCTGGATGCCGGCGCGGTGATGCACCGCCAGCCCAAGACCATCCGCGACGACGCCCTGGCGGTAGCGGCGGCCGAATTGATGGAGCAGCACCGCATCACCTCGGTGGCGGTGCTGAACGGCCAGGGCCTGCTGGTGGGCATGCTCGGTATTGGCGAGCTGATGCGGGCCAAGGTGGTCTGAGAGACTGAGCGTTTTTCGATCATGCCCGCTCACCACCCCAAAACGCACCCGCTCGTCGTTGCAAATGCTCGCAATAGCCCGGGCTATGGCTGCGCTTTGCGTCTAGATCGAGCACGTTTTGTGGTGTTGCCCGGTCACGCTCGAAATCCTCTCGGTCTCTGAGCCGCGCAGATGCCCGGCCCGGCCGGCGGCGGTCGAGGACCGGCCCTGATCCGCGATCACGCGCCCACCCACCCGCATGGCCGCGCCAACACCGACCACCCAACCCGAGACCCATGGAAGCTTTCCACGGCACCACCATCGTCAGCGTGCGACGCCAGACCCCCGAGGGCTGGCAAGTGGCCCTGGGCGGCGACGGCCAGGTCACACTGGGCAATATCGTCGTCAAGAGCACCGCACGCAAGGTGCGCAAACTGCACCGCGACCAGGTGCTGGCGGGATTTGCCGGTGCCACGGCCGATGCCTTCACCCTGTTCGAGCGTTTCGAAGCCAAGCTGGAGAAGCATCAGGGCCACCTGGCCCGTGCGGCGATCGAGCTGACCAAGGACTGGCGCACCGACCGGGTTCTGCGCCGTCTCGAAGCGATGCTGGCCGTGGCTGACAAGGACGCTTCGCTGATCATCACCGGCAACGGCGACGTGCTCGAGCCCGAGCA
>JAYUQJ010000444.1:0-3011 GCA_043756825.1 Betaproteobacteria bacterium
GCTGGCCCAGGCCATCGTCCGTGACGGCGAGGGCGCCACCAAGTTCATCACCGTGCAGGTCGACGCCGGTATCGACGAGGCCGAGTGCCGGCGGGTGGCCTATGCGATTGCCCATTCGCCGCTGGTCAAGACCGCGTTCTTCGCCAGCGACCCCAACCTGGGCCGCATCCTGGCGGCGATGGGTTATGCCGGCATCGACGACCTGGACCCTGGCTTGATCGATCTCTACCTGGACGATGTGCTGGTGGCACACCAGGGCGGGCGCGACCCGGGTTACCAAGAGTCGCAGGGGCAGCGGGTGATGAAGCAGGCCGAGATCACCGTGCGGGTGGTGCTGAACCGCGGCGCGGCCTGCACCACGGTCTGGACCTGCGATCTGTCGCACGATTACGTGAGCATCAACGCCGACTACCGCAGCTGATGGACATGCCCCCCGCAGCGCGGCGGTTGCGATGGTGGTCGCTGCCGTCCGACGATCTGTTGCGTGACGCGGTGTATCGGCGGCTGTGGCTGTCGGTGCTGATCAGCTCGATAGGCGGCCAGATCACCCTGCTGGCCCTGCCGCTGACGGCGGCTCTGCTGCTGCACGCATCACCGATGCAGATGGGTCTGTTGACGGCGGTCGAGACGCTGCCATTCGCGCTGTTCTCGTTGCCGTCGGGCGTCTGGCTCGACCGGGTGCGCAAGTTGCCGGTCTATGTGGCCGGTGAATGCGCCTTGGCCGTGGCCGTGGTCAGTGTGCCGCTGGCCCACCACCTGGGCTGGCTGACGATGGGTTGGCTGTATGCGGTGGGCTTCGTGATCGGCAGCGTGTACACCGTGGCTGGCAGTGCCGCGCAGATCGTGCTGACCCAGGTGGTGGCGCGCGAGCGCCTGGTCGAGGCGCATGCCAAGAACGCGCTGGCCAGCTCTGGCGCCGAGGTGGCCGGGCCCGGCGCGGCCGGCCTGTTGATCCGCGCGCTCGGCGCGCCGCTGGCCCTGTTGGTGGATGCGGCGATGCTGTTGTTCTCGGCCCTGATCCTGCGCGGCCTGCCGGTGGTGGAGCGCCTGCCCACGGTGCGCGGCACGCGCTTCGGCCGCGACCTGCTCACCGGCCTGCGCTTTGTGCGGGGCACGCCGCTGCTGGTGGCGCTGGCGCTGCTGGTGGGGGGCTGGCAATTCAGCAGCAACGCGGTGCAGGGGGTGCAGATCCTCCACGCCACCCGCAGCCTGGGCCTGGGCGAGCAGGCGATCGGCCTGTGCTACGCCGGCCTGGGCCTGGGCACGGTCTGGGCCAGCGTCATGGGCCACCGGCTGAGCCAGCGCTTCGGGCCGGGGCCCACGATCGTGATCGGTTTCGCGGCCTGCGGGCTGGGCTGGGTGCTGCCGGCGCTGGCGCCCGCGGGTGCGCTGGGTGTGGCGGCGTTCGCGATGATGCTGATGCTGTACGGTGTGGGCAGCGTGCTGGTGTTCATCAACTTCCTGGCGTTGCGGCAGTCGGTGACACCGGCGCACCTGCTGGGCCGCATGACCACCACGATGCGCTGGCTGATCCTGCTGCCGGCCGGCCCGGGGGCCTTGATGGGTGGCTGGCTCGCAGAGCGCCTGGGCCTGGCCAGCGCCCTGGGTGCGGCCGGGGTGCTGGCGCTGGCGCTGGCAGGGGTGGCGTGGCGCACCGGTCTGATCCGGCACCTGCGCGAACTGCCCAGGCCCGAGCCCGAGGACCTGCCCTGGGGTGCCGAAGCCCAGCCGGGTGGCCTGACCGGATCGCCCTCGGGCCCGGCGCCCGCGCCTGGCGACGGATCAGCTGGCAGCCGCTGAGAAACGGTCCACCGCGTCGGTGATCAGGCCGTCGATCCCCAAGCCCAGCAGGCGCTGCGCATCGGCCGGCTCGTTCACGGTGTAGACCATCGCGCGCCACTGCCGGCTGCGCGCCAGGGCCAGCAGGTCGGCGTCCATCAGCGCATGCTGGGTGACGATGGCCACGCAGCCCAGTGACGCGGCCACCTTGTCCCAGCCTGGCCACAGGCTGTCGAGCAACAGCGCGCGGGGCAGGTGCCCGGCGGCGGCTTGCGCGCCGGCCAGGGCCTCGGGCCGGAAGGAGCTGAGCAGTGGCGGCACCGGCAGGCCGGTCCACAGGCGCGCGGCCTGCTCGGCCACCACCCGGCCGGTAGGTTCTTCGTCGCCCGGCGTGGGCTTGATCTCGATGTTGAGGGTGAACTGGTTGGCCTGGATGAAGGCGGCAACCCCCGCCAGCGTGGGCAGCGGCTCGCCCGCGAAGGCGCGGCTGTGCCAGCTGCCGGCATCCCATTGCGACAGGGCGGCCCAGGGCTGCTGGCTGGCAATGCCTTGGCCGTTGCTGGTGCGGTCCAGCGTGGCGTCGTGCAACAGAAAAGCCAGGCCGTCGGCCGACAGCTTGACGTCGCACTCAAAAGCCCGGTAGCCGTGGGCAGCGCCCAGGCGAAAGGCCGCCAGCGTGTTCTCGGGTGCCAGCTTGCCGGCGCCGCGGTGGGCCACCCAGCGCGGGTAGGGCCAAGGCGCCACGGTCAAACGTCCACCCGAAAACCGGTCTGGGTGTCGTACCAGTGCAGATGGCCGGGCGCAGCCGCCAGGCGCACCGTCTGGCCGATCTGCGGCGGCGCCAGCGTGGCGTCCAGCCGCACCGTGAACAGGCTACCACCCGCGCTGCCACCCGCGCTGCCACCCGCGCCGGCACCCAATCTGCCGTGGATCAGCCGCTCGGCGCCCAGCATCTCGATGGTTTCTACCGTCATTTGCCACAGGCCGTTGTCGGCGATGGCCACATGTTCGGGCCGCAGGCCCAGCTGCAGTGCACCGGCTCGCGGCACCGGCGCGTCCAGGACCAGGGTCTGACCACCGGTGGTGAAGCGGCTGCCATCGGCCTGGCCGTCCAGCAGGTTCATCGGCGGCGACCCGATGAAGCTGGCCACGAAGGCGCTGGCCGGCTTGCCGTAGACCTGCTCGGGCGTGCCGATCTGCTCCACCCGGCCGGCGTTCATCACGATCATGCG
>JAYUQJ010000445.1:0-8137 GCA_043756825.1 Betaproteobacteria bacterium
GCGGCGACAGCGCCAACGAGCGCATGCCGCAGGTGGTCTTGCGCTACGACCAGAGCTTCAGCCGGGGCGCGATCAACCTGCGCGGCCTGGTCCACGAGAAGCGCATTGGCATGGCCAGCAAGCGGGGCCATGGCTGGGGCGTCGGCGGCAGTTTCAAGCTCACCGACAAAGACCTGTTGATGGCCCAGTACGCGGTGGTGCAGGGTGATTTCGACCAGATGTACGGCAGCAACGGCTATGCGCTCGACGCCAGCACCGGCACAGTGGCCTTCGACCGCAACCAGGGCCTGGTGGTGGGCTATGCCAAGAGCCTGAGTGACCAGTTGCGCGGCACCCTGGCCTATGGCATGAACAAGGCCAGGACCGAGCAATTGCTGGACAATAAGCGCCTGCAGCAGTTGCACCTCAACCTGATTTATGCCCCGATCAGGAACGTCGAGCTGGGCGGCGAGCTGGTGCTGGGCGAGCGCGCCACCTTTGGCGGCGACGTGCACAAGATGCAGCGCATCGACCTGATGGGTCGCTACTCGTTCTAACCCCGGAGCCCTCACGCCATGAACCATTGCCGACTGTCTGCCTGCCTGGCCACCCTGTTGACGCTGGCGTCGGCGGGGGCCTGGGCCCAGGCCTACCCCACCCGCTCGATCACCCTGGTGGTGCCTTTTGCCGCCGGCGGCCCCACCGACGTGGTGGCCCGTGCGCTGAGCATTCCCATGGGCAAGGCCCTGGGCCAGACCGTGCTGGTCGAGAACAAGGTCGGCGCGGGCGGCACCCTGGCGGCGGCTGCGGTGGCCCGCGCCACGCCCGACGGTTACACCTTTCTGATCCACCATAACGGCATGGCCACCGCGCCGGCGCTGTACCGCAAGCTGAGCTACAACCCGCTGACCGATTTCGAGTACATCAGCCAGGCGGTGGACGTGCCCATGACCCTGGTGGCACGCAAGGACCTGCCGGCCAAGACGCTGCCCGAGCTCTTGACTTACCTCAAGGCCAATGGCGACAAGGTCAACCTGGCGCATGCTGGCCTGGGCGCCGTGTCGCATCTGTGCGGCATGGTGTTCCGCCAGGCGGTGGGGGTCGATCTGACTACCGTGCCCTACAGCGGCACCGGTCCGGCGATGCAGGCCCTGCTGGGCGGCCAGGTCGACCTGATGTGCGACCAGACCACCCAGACCGTGCCGCATATCAAGGCCGGCTCGCTGCGTTTTTACGGCGTCACCACGGCTCAGCGCATCAAGACCCTGCCCGACGCGCCCACATTGGCCGAACAGGGTCTGAAGGGCTTCGAGGTGATGGTCTGGCACGGCATCTATGCGCCCAAGGGCACGCCCAAGGAGGCGACCGAGAAGTTCAATGCTGCGGTGCGCTCAGCGCTCAAGGACCCGAACGTGATGGCGCGCATGGCCGAACTGGGCGCCGAGATCGTGCCCGACGCCAAGCTCACCCCCGAAGGCCTGCGCAGCTGGCTCAAGCAGGAGACTGAACGCTGGGGCCCGGTGATCAAGGCGGCCGGGGTCTACGCTGACTGACTTACTTACTTACTGACGGGCAGCGCTGCGCGCGCATTCGTCAACAGATCGTGACAAGTTGTTGACGGCAGCCCCCTCAAATGCAGGTTGTCAGACTCCGGCCTGCCGGGTTCAGGCTGCCTACAATCCATGCAGTAGTCGGGCTCTCCGAGCCTGCGGAGGTCTTTGGCATGCAGAACGAACAATCGCCCCATCAGCCGGTGTCACCAGCCGCTGAGGATTCTCCGGTGCTGCCGACCCGGCGCGCCTGGCTGGCCCGCGGTGCGGTACTGGCCACGCCGGTGATTGCCAGCCTGGCCAGCGCCCCGGTGCAGGCCGCCGGGGTCTGCGTGCTGCCGTCGGGCTTCATCTCCGCCAACACCTTCCTCAGCCGCCATCCAAATGCGCCGCGCTGCACCAGCAACGGTCCCACCTACTGGAATGGCGCATTCCCCGGCGCCTGGCCGACGTCGTCACCCGACACCACCACCGCATTGTTCAGCACCATCTTCGGCGGCACGCTAGAGCCAAGCATGGCCACCCTGACGCTCAAGGATGTGCTTGCTGGAACGTTCTCGAATTACGCCAAATACTGCATTGCGGCTTACCTGAACGCCCGCAACGGCACCGCCGGCTTCCCGCTCAATGACTCCCAGGCGGTGGCGGTGTGGCGCCATTTCCGCGGCGGACCGACCACGTC
Organism: Betaproteobacteria bacterium; assembly: GCA_043756825.1. Taxonomy (GTDB): domain Bacteria; phylum Pseudomonadota; class Gammaproteobacteria; order Burkholderiales; family Burkholderiaceae_C; genus Pseudaquabacterium. The sequence continues at coordinate 2,212 of JAYUQJ010000445.1, forward strand.
ACTGATCCCGATGAGCTGGGTCGAGGCCACTTCGCTGGATTGGCTGATGACCCTGATGGATCCGTGACGGCTGCCAGCTGTCCAGCCTGACGCCGTGACTTCGGCCTACCAGATCGCCACCGACGCCCATTGCCGACGCCTTGACGACGAAGTCGCGGTCTACCTGGCCGACCGGTGCGAAACCCATCTGCTCGATGACACCGCCTGGCAGCTTGTGCAGGTGCTGGAGGCCTTGACCCGCGAGCGCCTGCCCGCCACGACCGAAGCCCTGGCGCGTCGCCTGCTGGACCAGCCCGACACCGGGATGCCGCCTGACGGCGGCGCGGGGTCTGCGTCGGTGCAGCATGCAGATGCCTGCCTGAGCCTGGCCCCGGTGCTGGCCGCGCTGGCCAATATCGGTGTCCTGACCGTCACCGCGTGCTGAGCCTGTCGGCCTTGCCGCGGCAGGAGGTGGCGCGCCGGCTGCGTGGCGGCGGCCTGCGCCTGCGCACCGGCCCCCTGGTGTTCTGCATCCGCTCGCGCGTGGCCGAGGTGCAGCAGGGCCTGACCGCGCTGTATGGCGAGCACCCGGTGCTGGACGCCGGCAGCTTTGCCGATTTCGAGGTGTCGGTCCACCGCGCCGGCGGCCTGCGTCGCTGGTGGCGGCCCCAGCTCTATTTCGGCGTCGACGGCAGCAGCCCCTTTGCACCCCTGCCGGGTGCCCAAGGCCTGCCGATGCTCGAATGGGGCATGAACTGGTGCGTGTCGGGCTCCTGCCATCAGTACCTGGTGCTGCATGCGGCGGTGCTCGAGCGCAACGGCCGGGCGCTGGTGATGCCGGCGCCATCCGGCTCGGGCAAGAGCACGCTGTGCGCGGCCTTGCTGTTTCGCGGCTGGCGTCTGCTGTCGGACGAACTGGCCCTGATCGACCCGGCCACCGGGCATCTGCAACCGATGCCGCGCGCGGTGAGCCTGAAAAATGCCTCGATCGAGGTCTTGCAGGGCTTTGCCGGGCCTGCGTTGCGATTCGGGTCGGTGGTGCATGACACGGTCAAGGGACGGGTCGGCCATTTCGCGCCTCCTGCAGCATCGGTGCAGCGGGCGGCCGAGACGGTGCTACCGGCCTGGATCGTGTTCCCGCGCTTCGAGGCCGGCGCGGCCGCGGTGATGTCGCCCCTGAGCCGCGGCCAGACCCTGATGCGCCTGATCGAGAACGCCTTCAATTACAACGTGCATGGGGCGGCGGGTTTCCACCTGCTGGCCGACCTGGTGCAGGCCAGCCATTGCGCGCAGTACCGCTACAGCGATCTGGCCCAGGCCATGCATGATTTCGACGGTCTGGCCCAGTCGGCCGCCGGGGCACCGGGCTGATGCCTACCCGGCAGCAGGCCATCGTTGATTGGGCCGCCTGGGCGCTGGTCCAGGGGGATGCGCTGGCGCGACTGTCAGCGCCGGCCTGGGAGCCGGTGATCCACCAGGCCCGGCGCGCCGATGTGCTGGCGCGCCTGGCGGTGCGCCTGGACCAGGCCGGGCTGCTGGCAGGCCTGCCCGACGGGCCGCGCCAGCACCTGCAATCGGCCTTGCGGGTAGCGCAGGCCCAGCAAGCCGAGGTGCGGCGCGAGGCCGCCTGCATCGCCCAGGCCCTGGCACCCCTGGGCGTGCCGGTGGTGCTGCTCAAGGGTGCGGCCTATGTGCTGGGCGACCAGCCGGCGCAGCAGGGCCGCCTGTTCTCGGACATCGACATCCTGGTGCCGCGGGCGGCCTTGCCCGATGTCGAAGGCGCGCTGATGCTGGCCGGCTGGATGGGCAGCCACCACGATGCCTACGACCAGCGCTACTACCGCGATTGGATGCACGAGCTGCCGCCGATGCAGCACCTGCGGCGCGGCACCACGCTGGATGTGCACCACAACCTGCTGCCCCTGACGGTGCGCCAGCCCCCCGACCCCGCCAGCCTGCTGGCACGGGCCCGGCCGGTGGCCGGTGGGCCGGGTCTGCAGGTGCTGGCGCCCACCGACATGGTGCTGCACAGCATGGCCCATCTGTTCCACAACGACGATCTCAACCACGGCCTGCGCGATCTGTCGGACCTGGATCTGCTGCTGCGCCAGGGTGCTGGCGCCGACGCCTTCTGGGCCGAGCTGCAGGCCCGCGCCGCGGCGCTGCACCTGCAACGCCCACTGGCCTACGGGCTGTGGGCCAGCCGCCAGATCCTGCACACGCCGGTGCCTGATGGCGCGCTCGACGCGGCCCTGCGCGGCGCCGGCCTGGGCCCCGGGCTGGCGGCCATGCAATGGTTGTGGCAGCGTGTGCTGCGCAGCCCGCACCAGGCTGCGGCCCTGCCCGGCCGCGCACTGGCCGACGCCCTGCTGTACCTGCGGGCGCACTGGCTGCGCATGCCGCCGGCCCTGCTGGCCCGGCACCTGGGCATCAAGGCCTGGAAACGCCTGACGGCCCGGGCGCAGGCCAAGGACTGAGCGTCTTGCGATCTTGCGCAGCGCGCCGGATCAGTTGCGCGCAGGCGCGAGCGCAGCCAGGGCTTGGCAGCGGCTGCGCCACCGACGTTTGCCAAGTAGCGCACGTTTGCTGCGGCTGGCCCAGGTCCGCGCCAACGTTTCTGCTGCGGCCGCGCAGGGCTCCGTGGAGGGCAGATTGCCGCGAAGCCGCCGCCCGCGGGGACCGGCACACGACCCTTATGGAGAGCTCTCCATAATGGCCGAGAGCACCTCGCCACGGGCGGGGTTGGTAAGCCTCAAAGCTGTCTTCGCCTGCCTGCGCCCCTGCAAGTTGAGCAGGCAAGCCGCGCTTGGCCGGTGCCTTGCGCCGGGGCCACCGCAGGATCAGGCTGCCGGCAGGCTGGCACCGGCCTGCAGCTGGTCGAGTTCTTCGGTGCTGAACCCGGCGGCCTGGCGTGCCGCCCGGTTGAAGGGCGGGCGCAGACGCGGCGCGGCATGGCGGGCCACCAGGCAGGGGTAGTGGGCGACCGGATCGAGGCCCTCGCGGGCACACAGCCAGCGGTACCAGTGGTTGCCGATGGCCACATGGCCGATCTCGTCGCGCAGGATGATGTCCAGGATGGCCACTGCGGCATGGTCGCCGGCCTTGCGCAGCTTGGCCTGGATGGGCGGCGTGGCGTCCAGGCCGCGGGCCTCCAGGGTGCGCGGTACCAGGGCCATGCGCGCCAGGATGTCGCCCCGGGTGGCCTCGGCCATCTGCCACAGGCCGTCGTGGGCATCGAAGTCGCCGTAGCGGTGGCCCAGGGTCTGCAGATGGTCGTGCAACAGGCTGAAGTGCAGCGCCTCCTCGCCGGCCACCTGCAGCCAGTCGAGGTAATAGGGCTCGGGCATGCCCGCAAAGCGCCACACCGCGTCCAGGGCCAGGTTGATGGCATTGAACTCGATATGGCAGATCGCATGCAGCAAGGCGGCCCGTCCGGCCAGGGTGAACGGTGAGCGCTGGGCCACCTGCACCGCCGGCACCAGGCGCGGCAGGGCCGGCCGGCCGGGCAGGGCGGATGGGGGCTGCCAGACGCGGTCGCGGTCCAGGTTCAGGGCGTCGCCTGGCTGCCGGCGCAGGCTGGCCAGCAAGGCGCGGCTGCGGTCGGCCTTGACGGCCGGGTCGGGCAGGGCCAGCAGGTCCAGGGCGAGGGCACGCAGTTCCATCCCTAGAATCATAGGCTTTGCTCGTCCACCCACATTCAGGAGCCAGCCGTGGCGGTCTACCAGCTAGAAGACGAGGTGCCCGAGGTGCATGCCAGCGCCTGGGTCGCAGACAACGCGTCGGTGATCGGCCGGGTCAGCCTGGCCGAGGGCGCCAGCGTCTGGTACGGCGCGGTGCTGCGCGGCGACAACGACCACATCCGCGTCGGCCGCAACAGCAATGTGCAGGATGGCAGCGTGCTGCACACCGACACCGGCATCGCCATCGAGATCGGCGAGGGCGTGACCATCGGCCACCAGGTGATGCTGCACGGCTGCAGCATTGGCGACAACTCCTTGATCGGCATCCAGAGCGTGATCCTCAACGGCGCCCGCATCGGCCGCGATTGCCTGGTGGGGGCCGGCTCCGTGGTCACCGAGGGCAAGCAGTTTCCGGACGGGGTGTTGATCGTCGGCGTGCCGGCCAAGGTGGTGCGTGAGCTGACGCCAGCGCAGATCGAAGGTCTGCGCCGCTCGGCCAGCTATTACGTGCTGCAGCAACAGCGCCATGCGCGCGGCCTGCGGCGTGTCGACATCGACCCGGGCCAGGCGCCGGATTGACGATGGACCAGTTGCACAAGTTTCTCTTCGAGGGCCTGCCGGTGCGCGGCGTGATGGTGCGCCTGGACGCCAGTTGGCGCGAGCTGCTGTCGCGCCGCACCAGCCCCAGCGACGGCGGCAATGCCTTTGCTGCGCCGGTGCGCGCGCTGCTGGGCGAGATGGCCGCCGCCAGCGTGTTGATGCAGGCCAACCTCAAGTTCAATGGTGCGCTCATCCTGCAGATGCATGGGGACGGGCCGGTCAAGCTGGCGGTGGCCGAGGCCCAGCCCGATCTCAGTTTCCGGGCCACTGCCAAGGTGGTGGGTGAGGTGCCGGCGGATGCGCGCCTGGCGGCCCTGCTCAATGTGCAGGGGCAGGGCCGCTGCGCAATCACGCTGGACCCGCAGGACCGCCACCCCGGCCAGCAGCCCTACCAGGGCGTGGTGCCCCTGCACGGCGACCAGCGCGAGCCGCTGCAGCGCCTGAGCGAGGTGCTGGAGCACTACATGCTGCAGTCCGAACAGCTCGACACCTGCCTGGCGCTGGCGGCCAATGACGAGGTGGCGGCCGGCCTGCTGATCCAGCGCCTGCCCATGGCCGGTGGCGCCAACCTGGCCGGCGAGGTGATCGTCAGCGCCGACGAAGACCATATCGGCCGCAGCGAGGACTACCGGCGCATCGCCCTGCTGGCGACCACCGTCACCGCGCAGGAATTGCTCGACCTGCAGCCGGCCGAGTTGATGCGGCGCCTGTTCTGGGAGGAGACCTTGCGGGTGTTCGAACCACAGACGCCGCGCTTTGCCTGCCGCTGCTCACGCCAGCGGGTGGCCGGCATGCTGCGTGGCCTGGGCCGCGAGGAGGTGCAGTCGTTGATCGACGAGCGCGGCGAAGCCGAGGTCGGCTGCGATTTCTGCGGCGCGATGTACCGCTTTGATCCGGTGGATGCGGGCGAGTTGTTCGGCGCGGGCGGCAGCGTGGTGCCTGCGCCGGGGCAGCTGCACTAGGAGCCTGTCGGGCTTGGGGCGTCGAAGCGAAGTTTGGCCCCAGCGAGGACAGTTTTTGTCGGATTCGCCGGCTCATAGCTGAGGCTATGGGTCAAGAAGCTGGCGAAAAATGGACCGCTGCGGTCAATTTGCAGCCGACGCTCCAAGCCCGACAGGCTCCTAGGGGGTGGCGTCGAATTCACAGCGCCGAGGCACAATCGGCGCACCCCAAAAATCGACCGGATTCAAGCATGGAATGCACGATCAACTGGCTGCCAGCGAGCGGCATGGCGTTCTCGGCCGAGACGGCCAGCGGGCACCTGCTGACGATGGACGGCGCGCCCGATGGCGGGGGCCGCAACCTGGCACCTCGACCGATGGAAACCGTGTTGGCCGGCACCGGCGGCTGCACCGCCTACGACGTGGTGCTGATCTTGCAGCGAGGCCGCCACGCGGTGACCGGCTGCCAGGTGAAGCTGACCTCGGAGCGCGCGTTGATCGATCCGAAGGTGTTCACCCGCATCCACATGCATTTTTTGGTGACCGGTTCCGGCTTGAGCGACACAGTCGTGGCGCGGGCGATTCAGATGTCGCACGAAAAGTACTGTTCGGCCAGCATCATGCTGGGCAAAACCGCCGCGATCACCACCTCGTTCGAGATCGTCGCCGGCTGAATCAGACGTGGCGAGCGGTGCTCGTCATCAGCTTCGCCGCAGCACGCATCAG
>JAYUQJ010000446.1:0-8121 GCA_043756825.1 Betaproteobacteria bacterium
CAGCCACACCAGGCCATTGAAGAAGTCATGCAGGTTGTCGCGGGTGGGCACCTGGCCGCTGCGGTGGATGAAGGCCTCGTAGGCCTCACCCGGCGGCAGCGCGGGCTGGGGCACGAAGCGCGGGGCGCTACTGGCTTCGGCACGCGCCGATAGGTTCGCCATCAGGGCTGCTGCCACGGGGCAGCCGGATCGCCAGGCAGCCAGCGCGCCATCCAACCCAGGTCGCAAATAAACGAACCATGGTCGCAGCGCGTCGAACGTCCCCGCGCCCGGCAAGGGCCGAGACGGGACCGTGTCGTCCCGGTTCATGGGCTGTCGTCAGGCTGCGGAAGCATCCCCAAATTGTCGCGGCACTGGCTCGCTATTTGAGCTACAGGGGGGTCAGAATCGGCGCAGATATTAGTCGATCGGGGGGAGAACATGGCACTGAACAGCCTGACTGGCCTGGGCCTCTATTGGGGCAAGGCGCGCCCCGGCCAAGCCACGGCCCGCTGCCACTTGCTGGCCTACCACTGCATGGATGTGTCGGCGGTTGGCATGGCAGCGCTGCAGAGCCTGCCAGGGCTGCGTGCGCTGTTCATCCGCCGGCTGGCATTGCCGGAGCACTTGATCGAGCCCTGGATCGCCTTCTGGCTGGCGCTGCACGACTTGGGCAAGTTTGCCGAGTCGTTTCAAAGCCAGTGCCCTGATGTTTTCGCATGGCAGCGCAATCGGCCGCCCAATCCCGCCAAACCCTACACCCTGCGCCACGACAGCCTGGGCATGCTGTTCTGGAAGGATGTGCTGCGCGACCAGGTCATCGACCAGGCCTGGTTTGGCCCGCAATCAGAAGACCTGGTCGATGGCCTGGACTGGTGGGCCCGCGCCTGCACCGGCCACCACGGCCAGCCGCCGACTGAGGGTGACTTCTGGGCCCAGCACTTCGACCCGCAGCAAGACCGGGCCGCCGCACTGGCATTTGCCGATGCGATGCGCCGGCAGTTCATCAGCGACGAGCTGACCGACGCCATCGCCGCGCTGGACCCTTCAGCCTTCCTGGAGGCCAGCGCCGAACTGTCATGGTGGCTGGCTGGGCTGGCGGTACTGGCCGACTGGCTGGGGTCGAACACCTTGTACTTTCCGTACCAGGACCAAGCCCTGCCACTGGCTGACTACTGGCAGCAAGCCAGGCGCCAAGCCGCACAAGCGCTGGACACCAGCGGGGTGCTGCCGCCGCTCAGCGCCCGCGAAATGCAGTTTGCCGGCCTGTTTGCCCACATCAGCACGCCCTCGCCTTTGCAGCAATGGGCAGCGTTGACACCATTGCACGGCGGCCCACAAATCCACCTGCTGGAGGACGTGACCGGCGCTGGCAAGACCGAAGCCGCCCTGATGCTGACGCACCGCATGATGGCCACCGGCTGTGCTGACGGCTTTTTCATTGCCTTGCCCACCATGGCCACTGCCAACGCGATGTACGGCCGCATCGCTGATGCCTACGCCAAGCTGTTCGCGGGCAGCGCCAGCCTGGTGCTGGCCCACGGCCAACGCCGCCTGGTGGACGACTTTGCGGCCACAGTGCTGCCGGCCAGTCAGGACGAGCACGATCCCAGGCAGCTCGACGACACCGCATCTGCCCGCTGCACCGCCTGGCTGGCTGACCACAACAAACGCGCACTGCTGTCACCGGCCGGGGTGGGCACCATCGACCAGGTGCTGCTGGCGGTGCTGCACAGCAAACACCAGTCACTGCGCCTGCTGGGCTTGGTGCGCAAGGTGCTGGTGATCGACGAAGTGCATGCCTGCGACGTCTATATGCAGGGCGTACTAGAGGTGCTGCTGGCCTTTCATGCCCGGGCCGGCGGCAGCGCTGTTTTGCTGTCGGCCACCTTGCCGCAGCGCATGAAGCAGGGTTTGCTGGCGGCGTTTGCCCGAGGCGCAGGGCAAGGTGCGCCCGAAGCCGCCCACACAGGCTATCCGCTGTTCACGTCCTGGTCGGCGGGCGCCGCTGAACCGCTGGCGCAGCGCCAGATCAGTACCCGCCCGGATGTGCAGCGCCGGGTCAATGTGCACAGCAGCAGCGACAGCGCCGAGGTTGTGGCCGCCATAGTGCAAGCCCTGGCCGCCGACCAATGCGTCTGCTGGGTGCGCAACACGGTGGCCGATGCGCTGGCCGCGTATGCGCAATTTCAGCCGCAGTTGGCGCCTGACAAGCTGCTGCTGTTCCACGCCCGCTTTGCGCTGCGCGACCGACTGGACATGGAAGCGCAGGTGCTGGCCTGCTTTGGCAAGGGCAGCATGGCCCACCAGCGTGCCGGCCGGCTGCTGATCGCCACTCAGGTGGTGGAGCAATCGCTGGATGTCGATTTCGACCTGCTGGTGACCGACCTGGCACCCATCGACCGCATCATCCAGCGCGCTGGCCGGCTGCGCCGCCATCGACGTGGGCCTGACGGTACACCCTTGCTGGACCCGGCCGCATCCGATCAGCGCGGCGAGCCCTGGCTGTGGGTGTTGACCCCACCGTGGACCGACGCGCCCGACGCCCGCTGGTTCAAGGCTGCCTTCCCCAAAGCCGCAGCGGTGTACGCCCACCATGGTCAGAACTGGTTGACCGCGCAAGCGCTGCGCGGCGATGGCGGCGGCGCCGATGGCGGGTTCACGATGCCCGACGATGCCCGCCGCTTGATCGAGGGCGTGTTTGGCGCCGACGCCGAGACGCCGCCCGGCCTGGACGCCAACGCCATGGCTGCCGAGGGCAGAGGCTTCGCCGATCTGACCCAGGCGCAGATGAACACCTTGACCTTGTCGCAGGGCTACCAGCGTGGTGGCATCGACTGGTGGGCTGACGCCAAGACGCCATCGCGCCTGGGTGAAGCCAGCAGCACCGTGACCTTGGCACGCTGGATAGACAGCAGCTTGCGGCCGTTGGTTGATGGCCCCAACGGCTGGGCTTACAGCAGCTTGCGCATGGCAGAGCGACTGATCGCCGCCACCGCACCGGCACCCGATGCGCGGCAGCAAGCGGTGCTGGACGCCACGCTGGCCGAACTGCCCGCGCAAGGCCGCTGGACGGTGTTGTTGCCGCTGGCGCTGACGCCGCAAGGCTGGGTGGGCGAGGCCCTGGCCGCCCCCCGCCTGGGCCAATCGCCACGCCGCTCGCGCTGGTGCTACGACACACAAATGGGGCTGCGCTTGCTGGACGACGCCGCCACTGCTCCCCAAACCAAGGAGGACCCCGAGGCATGAACTTGCTGCACGACCCCTGGATGCCGGTGCGCGACACCACCGGCCAGCGCCACTGGATCACACCGGATCAACTCAGCGATCCACAGTGGCTGGCATTCGATGCCGACCGGCCCGACTTCAACGGTGCGCTGGCGCAGTTTGCGATTGGCCTACTGCAGACCACCACACCGGTGGGCAACAGCATTGAATGGCGTGGCTTGTTCAACACGCCACCCACGGCGGACCTGCTGCGGCAGTGGTTTGAGCCGGTGGCAGCGGCGTTTGAGCTGGATGGCGATGGGCCGAGGTTCATGCAGGACCGCTACCTCAAACCAACCGCTGGCAAACAACGAGACGAGGATTGCGGTGGATTCGAGAGCATCCAACAGCTCCTGATCGATTGCGCCGGTGAGGGCGAAAAAGCCGACAACAACACTGATCTCTTCATCAAGCGGAAAAGAGCAGGCTACGGCCTTTGTGAGGGCTGCTGCGCAATCGCTTTGTATACGCTGCAAGCGAGTGCACCCGGCGGCGGACGAGGCTATTTGGTTTCGATTCGAGGCGGTGGTCCACTCACAACCCTGGTTCGATCAGCGACCGAACGCACACTTTGGCATGACCTATGGCTCAACGTGATGGGCCGAGCCCAGTTCGACAGCCGGCCAGGGCGCCCGGACGAGACTGACCAGCGGTTCACATTTCCCTGGCTCGACAGGCTTCCATTTTTGCAGCCTGGTGGTATCGCGACCCTCCAGTTTGAAGGACCAAAAGGCGGGCCAAAACCAACAGAAGAGGAGAAGCCACGCCTTCAGCCTGCGCAGGTAACGCCATCACACGTCTTCTGGGGTATGCCGCGCCGGGTCAAACTGGACTTTGGCCAGAGCACGCCCGGCAACTGCGGTATTTGTGGTCGGGTGAGTGCTCGACTGACAAACCGCTACCTGACCAAGAACTATGGCCTGAACTACAAGGGCGCCTGGACACATCCGCTTTCGCCCTACTACGAAATGAAAGGCGACTGGCTACCTGTACATCCACAACCTGACGGTGTGGGCTACTGCCACTGGCTGGGTTGGGTGCTGGGCACAGCGAGCAAAGGGGCGGCAACTCAGGTCGCCCAAGTTGTAGATCGTGCGTTGACGCTATCGCATCGTCAAACCGGTGGTGCCCTTCGTTTATGGGTGTTTGGCTACGACATGGACAACATGAAGGCGCGCTGCTGGTACGACGCCAGTCTGCCGCTGTATGGATTGGCGGACTGCCAACCCGAAGCCCGTGCCGCTGTGCAAGCCGAAGTAGGACGTTGGATCAACGCCGCTGACTTGGCATCGAACTACTTGCTCTGGTCCGTCAGAGATGCATGGTTTCCCGACATCCCCAAGAAAAAAGCGGAGATCGGCAAAAAGCTTGGGCACACAAAAGCAGCTTTCTGGACCACCACGGAAGCCCCGTTCTACCGTCACCTGCAAGCCCTGATTGACGCCGCACGCGATGGCATCGCGCACCCTGACCTGTCCGTGCGGCAGGCTTGGCACGCCACGCTGACACGTTCCGCAATGCGACTTTTCGACAAAACCTTCGGCGGCGCCGGCGCAATCGAACGGCAAAACCCACGCCGCATCGCGCTAGCCCACACGCAATTGGACAAAAACCTGCGCGGCCCGAAGCTGCGTCTGGCGGTCGGCCTGCCCATCGAAGAATACGGCCCCAAGCCCAGCAGAAAACCCACCAAACGTCCACCCAAGGAGTCCGCATGAACCCGCTCAACTTCCGCGAAGACCAGGCCTGGGGCGACCTGCTGCTGCGCTGGTGGCAAGGCCTGGACAGTGACCGGGGCGGCCGAGCCACACTGCGCCGTGCGCCCGACATCACCGCCATGGTGATGCTGCCGGCATATCAGCAGCTTCACCGCCGCTTGCGGGCCGCTGGTTGGCCAGCAGACACCTGGCGCGACGACCACCTGGCCGCAGCGGCCGGCCTGCTGGCCCATGTCAAGCAGCACAAACCCCAAGCGCTGCCCGTGGCAATGAGCCAGCGTGACGGCGACAAACCGCGCGTCAGCCCGCTGCGCTTCACCCGCCTGCTGGAGTCACCCGACATCGACGCGCTGTTCGCCGGCCTGCGGCGCGCACTGCCGCTGCTGCAACACCAGGCCGACGTGCTGGCCCTGGCCACCGATGTGGTCAATTGGGGCGACGCCGTCAAAAAGCGCTGGGCCTATGGCTACGACTGGCCCGACAAGGCGGGTGGCTGACGCAAGGCCATTCCCAACACTACCTCAACACCTTTCCGACACCTTCTCGACACCTTCAGGGAGAACCCACCATGTCCCGCTTCATTCAATTGCATGTGCTCACCGCCTACCCGCCCTCCAACCTGAACCGCGACGACACCGGCCGGCCCAAGACCGCACTGGTCGGCGATGCGCTGCGGCTGCGCGTGTCATCGCAAAGCCTGAAACGGGCATGGCGTACGTCTGACCTCTTTCGCGACCAAATTGGCAACGTCGCGATACAGGACGAGCCGGTTGTGGAATGGGACGTGGGCGTTCATTCCTACTTGGGCACTCGGACGAAGGAAGCCGGCAAACGCGTCTTCGAGGCGCTTACTTTACGAGGCGTGCCAGACAAGGCTGCGCGCGCTTGGGCGACGGAGATCGCAGCTCAGTTCGGTGAAATGGACAAAGCAAGCGACAAGGGGCCACTCAACGATCTGAAGCTCAAGCAGCTGGTTCATTTTTCGCCAGAGGAGCGCCAAGCTGTCGACGATTTGGTCAAGCAGCTTGTCGCAAAAAGAGCGGCTCCGGACGAAGCCTCTTTGAAACTACTCAGGCACAAATCGGCGGCCGTTGATATCGCCATGTTCGGTCGAATGCTTGCCGGTACGCCGGAATTCAACACGGAAGCCGCTGTGCAGGTCGCCCACGCCATAACTGTGCACAAGGCCGCCGTCGAAGACGACTTTTTCAGCGCGGTAGACGACCTGAACAAAGGCCTGGAAGACAAAGGCGCCGGCCACATCGACGAGCGTGGCTACGGCGCCGGCCTGTTCTACCTCTACATCTGCATCAACCGCGAACTGCTGCTGCAGAACCTGGGCGGCGACGAAACCCTCACCGCCCAGGCGCTGGAAGCACTGCTGCACGCCGTCACCCAGGTCTCGCCCACCGGCATGCAAAACAGTTTTGCATCGCGCGCCCATGCCAGCTACCTGCTGGCCGAAAAGGGCAAGCAGCAGCCTCGTTCATTGGTGCAAGCCTTCCTGAAGCCCGTCAAACCCTATGGCGACCGCGACATGCTGGCGTTGGCCGTGGCCGCGCTCACCCAGCGCTGCGACAACTTCGACAAGGTCTACGGCGCCTGCGCAGACAGCCGCTGCCATTTCGATGTGGAGGCGGCACAGGGCTCGTTGGCCGAGGTGGTGGCCTTCGTCAAGGGGTAGACCATGCAGTTCCTGGTCTTTCAATTGCAAGCCGCCCTGGCCGCCTGGGGCGATGTGGCCGTCGGTGAATACCGTGGCAGCCGCGACCACCCTGGCGAATCGGCGCTGATCGGCCTGTTGGGTGCGGCGCTGGGTGTGCGGCGCGAGGATGAAGCCGCCCATGCAGCGCTGCGCGACGGCTACCGGTTCGCGGTGGGTGTGGTGGCCACCGGCCAGTTGCTGCGCGATTACCACACCGCCCAGGTGCCAGGCCGCACAGCGCTAAAGGGCCGGCCTCACCACACCCGGCGCGACGAACTGAGCCTGCCCAAGCACGAACTCAACACCATCCTGTCCACCCGCGACTACCGGCAGAACGCCGCCTGCGCCGTGGCGGTGGTGGCCCGGCCCGATGCGCCCCACCCGCTGGCCGACCTGGCGCAGGCCCTGCGTGAACCGCAGTTTGTGCTGTACCTGGGCCGCAAATGCTGCCCGCCTGCGGCCCCGCTGGCGCCGCAGGTGACTGAGGCTGAATCGGCTCATACCGCCATCAACGCCTACCTGGCCGCCGCTGAACCCCCGGCCACGCTGCGTAGCCTGGCCTGGTCCGACGGCATGCCCGCCGGCCCAACGGCCCACCTGAGCGCGCCGCGCAAAGACCGCTTGATCCGCCGCCAGGGCTGGCACTTTGGCGACCGCACCGAACACCTGGCCCTGCTGGCCGAGGACGACTGACCATGCACTTCAGCCTGATCACCCCCACCCCCGGCCAGGAACGCGACGCTGCGCATGAATGGACCCGCAGCGCCTACCTGGCGCACCAATGGCTATGGCGCTTTCTACCCGCGCCGCCAGGCACGGTGCGCAACTTTCTGTTCCGCCGCCGCGAAGTGGACGGCCTGCCCCGGTTTTATGTCGTCTCTGACCGTGCACCGCAGGCACCGTCGCCCCACTGGCAGGTGCAGAGCAAGCCCTATGCGCCCGCACTGGCGGCCGGCGACCGCGTCGCTTTCGAGCTGCGCGCCAACCCGGTGGTCACCACCCGCAACGCCGCCGGCAAATCAGCGCGCCATGACGTGGTGATGCAGGAGAAGACCCGGCTGCTGAACGCCAGGCAACTCGCCCGCTGGGCCGATTGGCAGACACCCGACCGGCCGGCCATGCCCGACCTGGTGCAGCGCACCTGCAGCCAGTGGTTGCGGGCGCGTTGCCAGCGGCTGGGCATCGCGCTGGACGAATCCACGCTCAGCGTTGAAGGCTATGAGCCACAGCGGGGCAAAAACGGTGAGCTGCGCTTCTCGACCGTGGATTTCAGCGGCAGCCTGCGGGTTGTGGATGCGCAGGCACTGCAGCAGGCATTGGTCTCTGGCATCGGCCACGCCAAAGCCTTCGGTTGCGGCCTGCTTCTGATCCGCCCCATCGGCTAAGCTGCCGTCACCCCTGCAAACCGGCCGGAGATTGCCCATGCACACCCTCACCACCGAAGACCTGGCG
>JAYUQJ010000447.1:0-3003 GCA_043756825.1 Betaproteobacteria bacterium
CTTGTCCTCCATCTGCAGCAGCTTGTCGCGCTCGCCCTGCATCAGCTTGCTGACCGGGATGCCGGTGGCGCGCGAGACCACCTCGGCGATCTCCTCGGCGCCCACCATGGTGCGCAGCAGTCATCTCGGCCTCATCAGTCAGAATCCGCAACAGATGTGACCTCAGTCACGCGAGGGAGTGGCATTGACCCGGATCTTCATCAGCTACAGCCACCAGGATGAAGCCTGGAAGAACAAGCTCGTCAAGCATCTGAAGGTGCTAGAGACTGCCGGGGTCGCGATCGACCTGTGGGACGACCGGCGGATTCAGGCAGGTGACTCCTGGCGCGACGAGATTGCCAATGCGATAGCCGGCTGCGACATGGCGCTGCTGTTGGTCTCGGTCGAATTCCTCACCAGCAGCTTCATCCTGGGTGACGAGGTGCCGCCGCTCCTGCAGAGACGTGCTGAAAAGGGAGTAAGGCTGATTCCAATCATCATCTCAGACTGCGTTAGGGAATCCCACACGTGGCTGGCCAATACCGAGGCACGGCCCCGCAACGGCAAGTTTCTTCGCAAACTCAACAAGGCGGACTGTGATCAGGTGCTGGCGGAACTGACGCGTGAAGTCCTACAGCTGCACCAGCAGGGCCCTGCCCTGCCGATCGCCCGGACACCCCACTGGGAAACAGATGACACCGATGCACCGAACACATTGACCCGCTCAGTGCCCAATCTGATGCCCGCCCTGATGTCACCGACACCCGCTGTCGCAGCGCCTGTACAGCGCCCGCCGAACACCGCGCCATTGGCCGTCATCGTGCCGATTGCGAAAGACGCAGCCCCCGCCCTGTGGGGCCGCAATTCGCTGCTGGCCAAGCTGCGCCTGGGCCTGTGCCAACACGATGCGCTGGTGGTCTACGGCTTCCGCGGCAACGGCAAGTCGGCGTTGATCCAAACCCTGCAGCAGCATCCGCCGCCGGGCGTGCCGGCCGAGTGGCTTCGCATCAACGCTGCCAGCGAGCGCAGTGCCGACGCGCTGTACGCGCGGCTGTCCGAACTGTTGGGGGATCGGAGCGAGCTGCCGCAGGCCCCGATCGGCCCCGTGGACGAGATGGAGCGCGAGCTGCAGCGCCGCTGCCCCAATCCGGCGCCGGTCGTGCTGTGGATAGACCGCGGCCACGCCTGGTTCAATAGCGGTGGCCAGTGGGCCGACGAAGGTCTGGGGCACCTGTACCGCGCTCTGCGGCGGGCGTACGGATCACGTTGGCGCTGGGTGCTGGAGCTGCGTGAGCGGCCAGCTCAGGCTCTCGGCGGCGCCGGCAGCCTGGCGCTGGAAGTGCCTGGCATAGATCGCCACGGCCTGGCCGAATGGCTGCAGCACGCGGCACCGCCGGAGCAGAGCGCCGCGTGGCAGTACCGCGCCGATGCATTGAAGCGGCTCTACCAATGGCTTGGAAACCGCCGCGACGACGACCGCAGCCAGGCCGCCAACCCCATGGCTACCCAACTTCTGATCGAAGTAGCCCGCGCCCACGGCCAGACGCCGCTGCAGGTGCTCTACCGGCTGCTGCCCGAGATCGAAGACCGGGTAGACCAAGCCCTGCTGGCAGACCTGTACCTCCAGGTGCTGAACGAGCCCGAACGCAGGCTGCTCGACGCGCTGGCGCTATACCGCGTTGGAGTGCCGCTGGACCACGCCGATGTGCTGGAACAGCAGCTCGGCACACCCGGCGCATGGGAAGGCCTGCAGCGCCGCTGCCTGCTATCGCCCGACGTCGCCCAAGAGCGCCACCACTTGCACGGCTTTGTCGCCGGCTGGTTGCGCCACCGGCTGGGTTATGCGCTGACCGATGAACTTTGGACCGACGCCGACCCGCCCGATGAACTGGACGCAACTCGGGGTTCCGTACTGCGGCGGTTGCACGCCGCAGTGGCCGAGGCATGGTTGCAGCAGTTGGGTGGCACGCGTCGCATCGCGGCACCGACACTGGAGCGTGCGCGCGAAGCCCTGCACCACGTGCTGTCGGCTGGCCAGGCCAAGCGGTTGGACGGCATTGCCACAGAACTGCTGGGCGGGCGCCACCGTGAAGAGGTACTGGAGCGGCTGTGGGCCTTTTATCGCCGGCGGTTCGAACGACGCGCCGATGTGCCGGGTCAAGTTGCCGCGCTGCAGGTCATTACCCGGCTCGACGAAAGGGACGCAAAGGCGTGGAGATTCCTTGGCGAGAACCTGCATCGGCTGAAGGCGCCAGTAGCCCAAGTGCAGCGCTGCTTTGAGCAGGCACTAGCTCTGATCCCGGAGTTTCCCGCCTATCTAGCGAACCTCGGCCAGTGCCTGCGGAGCCAGGGCCGTGATGGTGCTCAGGCCTTTCTCGACCGGCTGGCTGCCCACCGTCAGCTCCACCCCGATTCTGTCAACGAGTATGTCCAGTCGATCGAGGCGGAATGCCTCGAAGCCATAGGGCAGTTTGTCCGAGCCTCCGACCTTCGGCAGGCCTGCATCGCAGCCGGCTCGCGCAACGCCGTGTTCTACAACGCCGAAGCCGAGTACTTGCTGACGCGCCCTCACGACGGCGGCGGGGGGCCGGTTCGCGCGCTGGACCTGCTGGACCTGGCTGCCCAGCGCAGAAGCGACAACGAGTACACACAGTCAATTCGCGCCAGTGCGCTGGAAGCCGCCGGCCGTGGACCCGAAGCCTCGTCGCTACGCCAAGCGTTGATTGCCGACGGATCCCGTGACCCAGCCTTCTTTAACGCCGAGGCGGACTACCAACTGCGCGCGGGCAACCCCAAAGAGGCCAGCCGGCTAATGGACTTCGCACGGCAGCGTGGTGCTACCGACGACGCGACCGAAACCATTCGACGCAGGCTAACGCCCACTCGCTGAGCGCGGGGCAGCGGCCAACGCCACCGCCCCGGCGGCCTCAGTGCACCACCCGACCGAACTCGAAGACCCCGTCCCGCACATCCACCGGCACCACGTCCTTGGGGCCGAATCGGCCCTGCAGGATCAGTTTGGCC